>NZ_AZQX01000310.1:0-12952 GCF_000568385.1 Halomonas sp. BC04 | reverse complement strand
GTCGGTGGCCTGGTGCAGGTGCCCTGCATCGAGCGCAACGCCATCGCCTCGGTCAAGGCGATCAATGCCGCCCAGATGGCACTGCGGGGGGATGGAGAGCACTTCATCTCGCTGGACAAGGTGATCCGCACCATGCGCGATACCGGCCGCGACATGCAGGAAAAGTACAAGGAGACGTCCCGCGGCGGGCTGGCGGTCAATGCTATCGAGTGCTGAACGAGAAAGGCGCTTTCGTATCAAGCGACTATGCTGAATCCACGCGATGCCCTCTGCGGCATCGCGTTTTTGTTTGCAAGCTATTGAAGTCTTGGCGGTCTACGCCATTGGTCGAGTTCGACGTTTCAGGTGTTGCCCTGCGAGTATCTGTCCTCTAGCTTACGTTAACGTAAAGGTTAGAAAGTCCCCGGCTGGCACATCGCAGCCACTGCTTTCATGACAAAGACAACAAATCAGCACGTATCGCCAGCGGCGATCCAGAGAGGACGTCACATGACCCAGGAGTTCATACTGGAGACTCGCGGGTTGACCAAGCAGTTTCGCGGCTTCACCGCCGTGGACGATGTCAACCTGCAGGTCCGGGAAGGACATATCCACGCCTTGATCGGGCCCAATGGCGCCGGCAAGACGACCGTCTTCAACCTCCTCACCAAGTTCCTGCCGCCGACCCGCGGTGAGATTCTCTATCGCGACAAGTCGATCACCAAGATGAAGGCCAACGAGATCGCCCGGCTGGGCCTCGTGCGCTCCTTCCAGATCTCCGCCGTATTCGCTCATATGACGGCGCTGGAGAACGTTCGTGTGGCGCTGCAGCGGCCGATCGGCACCTCGTTCCACTTCTGGAAGTCCGAGCGCACCCTCGACCATCTCAACGATCGCGCCATGGACCTGCTCGAGCAAGTTGGGCTGGCTGAATATGCGGATGTCCTCACTGTGGAGATGCCCTATGGTCGCAAGCGGGCACTCGAGGTGGCGACCACAATGGCCCTGGAACCGACCCTGATGCTGCTCGATGAGCCCACCCAGGGGATGGGGGCCGAGGATGTCGATCGCATCGTTGAGCTGATTCGTCAGGTGGCCAAGGGCCGTACCATATTGATGGTGGAGCATAATCTCAGCGTGGTGAGTCGACTGTGTGACCGGATCACCGTGCTGGCCCGTGGCGCGGTACTGGCCGAGGGTGACTACAAGGCGGTTTCAGCAAACCCGCTGGTCAAGGAAGCCTACATGGGCACCGAGGTTGAGGAAGAGGAGGCCAGCGCATGAACCAGCTAGCCGAGCAGCCCGACAAGGTAGAGTACCGGGATCATGACGGTGCGAGATGCTTCGGATCAGCGACCTGCACGCCTTCTATGGCGAGTCGCATATCCTCCACGGGGTCGATTTCGACGTGAAGCGCGGTGAGCTGGTCACCCTTCTCGGTCGTAATGGTGCCGGGCGAAGCACCACCCTCAAGGCGATCATGAACATGGTCGGCCGGCGCACCGGCTCGATCATGATCAACGGTAACGAGACCCTCGACATGAAGCCACACCGCATCCCCCGGCTGGGTGTGGGCTACTGTCCGGAAGAGCGAGGCATCTTCGCCAGCCTGGATGTCGAGGAGAACCTTTTGCTGCCGCCCACGGTGCGTTCCGGCGGCATGAGTCTCGATGAAATCTACGAGATGTTTCCCAACCTCTACGAGCGTCGCCGTAGCCAGGGCACCCGGCTCTCCGGCGGTGAGCAGCAGATGCTGGCCATGGCGCGTATCTTGCGCACCGGCGCCCGCATGCTGCTTCTCGATGAAATCACCGAAGGCCTGGCGCCGGTCATCGTCCAGAAGCTGGGCGAGGTATTGGTCAAACTCAGGGACCGGGGCATGACCATCGTGCTGGTGGAGCAGAACTTCCGCTTCGCCGCACCGCTTGCCGATCGCCACTACGTGATGGAGCACGGGCGCATCATCGAGGAGATCTCGGCGGCCGAGCTGCCTTCGAAGCGGGATCACCTCCACTCCCTGCTGGGGGTCTGAGCGCCCCGCGCCCAGCCGCCAGCTTACTAAAACGATAAATTGCAACTTGCGTAACCAGAAACCGGAGCAGCGACGTCTGCAGCTGCAGCGTTCGCCACAACAACAAGCAGTCCCGATGGGACTACGGAGACGTAAATGACCTTCATGAAGAAGACTCTCGCCAGCAGTATCGCCATTGCCGCCGCCGCCGCACTGGCAGCAACCACCGCCCAGGCTGAAATCAGCGATGGTGAGGTCCGCATCGGCTACCTGGCCGACATGTCCGGCACCTATCGCGACCTGGCCGGACCGGGCGGCCTGGAGGCCCTGCGCATGGCCGTCGAAGACTTCGGTGGCAGCGTCAATGGTGCCCCGATTGAAGTCTTCAGTGCGGATGACCGCAACAGTGCCGACGTCGGTGCCAACACCGTCCGCGAGTGGGTCGATACGCGCAATGTCGACATGGTTGCCGGCATGGTCGCCTCATCGGTCACCATTGCGGTAACCAATGTGCTCAAGGAGAACGACAAGCTGGGCATCATTTCGGGATCCGCAGCGTCCAGCATCACCAACGAGCACTGTTCTGCCAACCATATCCACTGGGTCTACGATACCTATCCGCTGGCCAACGGTACGGCCAAGGCCATCGTCGACCAGGGTGGCGACACCTGGTTCATGCTGACTGCCGACTACGCCTTCGGTCACGCCCTGGAAGGTGACGTGACCCGGGTCGTGGAAGAGAGTGGCGGCGAAGTGGTCGGCGGTGTGCGCCACCCGTTCCCGACCGACGACTTCTCCTCCTATATCCTCCAGGCCCAGGGGTCCGGTGCCAAGATCATCGGCCTGGCCAACGCCGGTGCCGACACCGTCAATGCCATCAACACCGCCGCCCAGTTTGGTGTGGTCGAGGCCGGCCAGCAACTCGCCGGCTTGCTGGTGTTCTTGAATGACGTCCATGCCATGGGGTTGGAAACCACACAGGGCCTGCTGCTCACCACCGGCTGGTACTGGAACATGGATGACGAGGCACGCGAGTGGTCCGAGCGTTACTACGAGCGCATGAATCGCATGCCGACCATGGTCCAGGCGGGCATCTACTCCAGCACCATGCACTACCTGCAGGCGGTCGAGGCGACCGGAAGCGACGATACGGCCACCGTACGCGAGTACATGATGGAGCAGCCGATCAACGACTTCTTCGCTCGCAACGGTCGCCTGCGTGAGGATGGCCGCATGATCCACGACATGTACCTGGCCGAGGTGAAGTCACCGGCCGACTCGACCGGTGAGTGGGACCTCTACGAGATTCTTGCCACCATTCCTGCCGAAGAGGCCTATCGTCCGCTGTCCGAAAGTCAGTGTGACCTGGTCCAGAACTGAGCGGTGCAAGACACGGCGGCGGCCCCAGGCCGCCGCCCCTCTGACGGCGAGGAGAACCTAACATGACGATGATATTCGGGGTGCCGTTGGCGGTGTTCATGGGCCAGCTGCTGCTGGGCCTGATCAACGGTGCCTTCTATGCCCTGCTGAGCCTGGGCCTGGCGGTGATCTTCGGCCTGCTGAAGATCGTCAACTTCGCCCACGGGGCGATGTACATGCTGGGTGCCTTCGCCACCCTGCTGGGGATGCGCTACCTGGGGATCAACTACTGGGCGGCGCTGCTGTTGGCGCCGCTGGTGGTGGGCCTGTTCGGGATGGCGATCGAACGACTGCTGCTGCGCCGTATCGGCCACCTGGACCACCTCTACGGCCTGCTGCTGACCTTCGGCCTGGCGCTTATCTTCGAAGGCACGCTGGTCAATTTCTTCGGTGTGTCGGGTGCACGCTATCCGACCCCGGAAGCCCTGCAAGGTGGCTTTCAGCTGGGCTTCATGTTTCTGCCCGTCTATCGGGCCTGGGTGCTGCTGGCGGCGCTGGTCGTCTGCCTGGGTACCTGGTTCATCATCGAACGTACGCGTCTCGGTGCCTACTTGCGGGCCGGTACCGAGAACCCGGCGTTGATGCAGTCGTTCGGCGTCAACGTACCGCTGCTGATCACGCTCACCTATGGCTTCGGCGTGGCACTGGCCGCCTTTGCCGGCGTATTGGCGGCACCGCTCTACCCGGTCTCGCCCACCATGGGTTCCAACCTGCTGATCGTGGTCTTCGCCGTAGTGGTCATCGGGGGCATGGGCTCGATCCTGGGTGCCATTCTCACCGGCCTGGGCATGGGCCTGATCGAGGGCCTGACCAAGGTGTACTATCCCGAGGCAGCCAACACCGTGATCTTCCTGGTCATGATCCTGGTGTTGATGCTCAGACCCGCCGGACTCTTCGGCAAGGAGGCATGACATCATGGCCACGACTCAAACCCTGACCCCCGTCATGGAGCGTCAGCGTCGAGCCAACATGCGACGCAATGCCTTCTACCTGGCGCTCATCGTGGTGGGGCTGCTGGCACCCTTCGTCGCCTATCCGGTCTTCCTGATGAAGGTGCTGTGCTTTGCACTGTTTGCCTGCGCCTTCAACCTGCTGCTCGGCTACGCCGGCCTGCTCTCCTTCGGCCATGCCGCCTTCCTGGCAACGGGCGGGTATGTTACCGGCTACCTGCTCTCGAGCTATCCGGGGCTGACACCGGAACTGGGCATTCTCATCGGGACCGGTGCCGCGGTGCTGCTGGGGGTTGCCTTTGGCGCACTGGCGATCCGTCGGCAGGGCATCTACTTCGCCATGGTGACACTGGCGCTGGCGCAGCTGATGTTCTTCTTCTATATCCAGGCGCCCTTCACCGGCGGTGAAGACGGCCTTCACGGTGTGCCGCGGGGGCACCTGTTTGGCTTGATCAGCTACGTAGCAACCTGGCGATGTACTATTTCGTCTTCGCGGTCTTCCTGATCGGCTTTGCCATCGTGCAGCGCACCGTGCACTCGCCCTTCGGCCAGGTGCTCAAGGCGATTCGCGAGAACGAGCCGCGGGCGGTGTCGCTGGGCTACAACGTCGATGCCTACAAGCTGCTGGCCTTCGTGATCTCCGCCGGTCTTGCCGGCCTGGCCGGCTCCACCAAGACCATCGTCTTCCAGCTGGCCTCGCTGACCGACGCCCACTGGCACATGTCCGGTGAGGTCATCCTGATGACGCTTCTCGGCGGCGTGGGCACCTTGTTCGGTCCGATCGTCGGAGCGGGCCTGGTGGTCAGTCTGCAACATATGCTGGCGCAGTCGCCGCTGGGAAACTGGATCAACGTCATTCTGGGCCTGATCTTTGTCATCTGCGTGCTCAGCTTCCGGAGCGGTATCGTCGGTGAGATTACCAAGATGTATCGCAAGAACTTCAAGTGAAGGCCGTCGGTATGGCCACTTTGGGCGCCCCAGCATGGGGCGCCTTTTTTCATGAGATCATCCTGCTTGACGCCCAAGGAATCGACAGAGACGCTATCGGGGAGGCGAATGCCCCACAGGCTGATATGCTGGGGGAGGTCTCTGCAAGGTCGGAAGTGAGCCTTGCATCGAGACATTGTGTGCCGACGTCAGCCGTCGATTAAGGGAACCGAAGCAAGGAGATCGCCATGAAATCACGCGCCGCCATCGCCACGGCCGCCGGCAAGCCGCTGGAACTGGTCGAGATCGACGTCGAGGGACCAAGGGCCGGGGAGGTGCTGGTGCGCATCGCGGCCACCAGCGTCTGCCACACCGACGCCTTCACTCTCTCCGGCGCCGACCCGGAAGGCCTCTTCCCCTCGGTGCTGGGCCACGAGGGCGCCGGGGTCGTCGAGGAAGTCGGCCCCGGCGTCACCAGCGTCAAGCCCGGCGATCACGTCATTCCGCTCTATACCGCCGAGTGCGGACAGTGCAAGTTCTGTCTCTCCGGCAAGACCAACCTGTGCCAGGCTGTGCGAGCCACCCAGGGCCAGGGCCTGATGCCCGACGGCACCTCGCGCTTCTCGCTGGACGGCCAGCCGCTGCACCACTACATGGGTTGTTCCACCTTCAGTGAGTTCACCGTGCTGCCCGAGGTTTCCCTGGCGGTGGTGTCCAGGCAAGCGCCGCTGGACAAGATCTGCCTGCTCGGCTGTGGCGTGACCACCGGTATCGGCGCGGTGCTCAACACCGCCAAGGTGGAGCCGGGCTCCACCGTCGCCGTGTTTGGCCTCGGTGCCATCGGCCTGGCGGTGATCCAGGGCGCGCAGATGGCCAAGGCCAGCCGCATCATTGCCATCGACGTCAACCCGGACAAGTTCGAGCTGGCGCGCCAGTTCGGTGCCACCGATTTCGTCAATCCCAAGGACCACGCCGACCCGATACAGCAGGTGATCGTCGACCTGACCGATGGCGGGGTCGACTACTCCTTCGAGTGCATCGGCAACGTCAATGTGATGCGCCAGGCGCTGGAGTGCTGCCACAAGGGCTGGGGCGAGTCCGTGATCATCGGCGTGGCGGGCGCCGGCGAGGAAATCTCGACACGGCCGTTCCAACTGGTGACAGGGCGAGTGTGGCGCGGTTCGGCCTTCGGCGGGGTCAAGGGTCGCAGCGAACTGCCGGGCTACGTGGAGCGCTACATGAACGGCGAGATCAAGATCGATGAGTTCATCACCCATGACTTGCCGTTCGAGCAGATCAACGAAGCCTTTGATCTGCTGCACGCCGGCAAGAGCATCCGTACCGTGCTTCACTATTGAGACGACAGGCTGAGGAGCGACGCCCCATGACCATGACCGAAAAGCTCGAGCTGGTATCGGCCAACAAGAGTTTCGGTGGCTGGCACAAGCGCTACCGGCACCACTCGAGAGCGCTTGACTGCGAGATGGTATTTGCCATTTTTCTGCCGCCCCAGGCCGAGACCGAGCGGGTGCCGCTGCTCTGGTGGTTGTCGGGTCTGACCTGTACCGATGAGAATTTCATGCAGAAGGCAGGGGCTCACCGTGTGGCGGCAGAGCTGGGAGTCGCCATTCTCTGCCCGGACACCAGCCCTCGTGGTACCGACCTGCCGGGTGAGCACGATAGCTACGACCTCGGCTCCGGTGCCGGATTCTACGTCAATGCCTCCCGGGAGCCCTGGAAGAAGCATTATCGGATGTATGACTACGTCACCGAGGAGCTGCCCTCGGTGGCTCGGCAACACTTTCCGCTCAATGGCCGTGAGGCCATCAGTGGTCACTCCATGGGTGGTCACGGTGCCTTGATCATGGCCCTGCGCCGGCCCGGCCACTATCGCTCGGTCTCGGCGTTTGCACCGATCGCCAATCCCAGCCAGTGCCCCTGGGGGCGCAAGGCCTTCCACGAGTACCTGGGCGATGACCCCGGCAGCTGGACCCAGTACGATGCCTGCGAGCTGGTAGCCAAGGGGGCGTCGAGTCAACCGCTGTTCATCGACCAGGGGGAGGAGGACGATTTTCTTGACGAGCAGCTCAAGCCCGAGCGACTCGAGGCGGTTTGCCATGCACACGACCACCCACTGACGCTGCGTCGCCAGCCGGGGTATGATCACAGCTACTACTTCATCGCCAGCTTCATCGAGGACCACCTGCGCTATCATGCCGAGTATCTCTTCAAACGCTGATCAACGAACGCTGTCAGGCGTGGCATGATTCGTGCCATTTTCTTTCGTGTCCTGCGCTGGGCGGCCCTGGTCGGGGCCGCCTTCGTCGTGTTGTCGCTGGTGCTGGTGCTGATGATGCGCTACGTGCCGGCCTACGGCTCGATGGTGATGCTGGAGCGCAAGGTCGAGGCCTGGCTTTCCGGCGAATCGCTGCCGATCCAGCATCAGTGGCGCCCATGGGAGGAGCTCTCCGACCACGCCAAGCTGGCGGTGATCGCCGCCGAGGATCAACGCTTTCCCGATCACCGGGGCTTCGATGTCGCCGAGATGCGGCGTGCCTGGGAGGCGAGCCGCTCCGGCGCGCGCCTGCGAGGCGCCAGTACCATCAGCCAGCAGACTGCCAAGAACCTGTTCCTCTGGACCGGGCGAAGCTGGGCCCGCAAGGGGCTCGAGGCCTGGTTTACCCTGCTGATCGAAACGCTGTGGCCCAAGGAGCGAATCCTCGAGGTCTACCTCAATATCGCCGAGTGGGACAATGGTGTGTTCGGCCTCGAGGCCGCCGCACAACACTATTTCGGCGTTTCGGCCAGCCAGGTGAACGAAGTGCAGGCGAGCCGGCTGGCCGCGATACTGCCCAATCCCCGGGCTTGGGATGCGGCACGGCCGGGCCCACACACGGAGCGTCGCAGTCAGTGGATACGCCAGCAGATGCGCAACCTCGGTGGCCCGAGTTACCTGCAACGGCTGGCCGCCGACTGAGTCGATGATGGCGTCATGCCTGGCCGGCCGGCTTGTAGCGAACGGCCAGCACGACGCCGAAAATGGTGACGACCATGCCCACCAGCCCTATCAATGGCAGTCGCTCATCGAACAACCACCAGGCCTGCAGTGCCGTGACCGGTGGCACCAGGTAGAAGAGCTTGCCACCCGGGAGCTTCGCCGCGACGGATCAGCGCCATCAGCAGCAGTATCGCGCTGATCGAGAGCACCAGTACCAGCCAGGCCATGGTCAGGACGAAGGTGGGGGTCCAGTCGATGCTGCGCTCCTCGAACAGCAGGGCGCCGAGGCCCAGCAGGCAGCCTGCCGCCAGGTATTGCACTACGGTGCCCGAAAGCAAGGGCATGCCGGTACAGAAGCGCTTCTGGTACAGGGTGCCCAAGGTAATCCCCGCCAGCGCGGCCAGGATGCTGGCCAGGGCGCCCAGGCCGAAGCCTTGAAACAGCGCAGCCCCCGGGTCTAGCTTGCTGCCCAGCACCATCACGATACCGGCAAGCCCCAGCAGCAGACCGAGCCACTGAATCGCAGAAATTCTCTCGCCCAGCAGCGGGCTGGCCAGGGTGGCCGTCAGCAGTGGCTGCAGACCCACCAGTAGCGCGGCCAGGCCTGCCGGCATGCCCAGGTAGATCCCGTAGAAGACGCCGCCCAGGTAGGCGCCGTGCACCAGCATCCCGGAAACACCGATATGCCCCCATAGTCGGGCGCCTTGTGGCCAGCCGCCCTTGAACAGCTTGACCAGTGGCGCCAGCAGCATGAGGGTCAGCACGAAGCGCACGAACAGGAAGGTGAAGGGTTCGGCATGGGGCAGGCCGAACTTGGCGCCGATGAAGCCGGTACTCCAGAGGGCCACGAACAGTATCGGCATGCCTGCCAGCAGAACGGTATCGAGCCGGGAGTGGAGGGGAGCGCTCATTGACAGACAGCATCCTTGTTCGAATAAAGTAGGGACGATGGTAGGGACGATACTGTGTCCTGGGGCCGGGTAGAAGCTAGCAGAGTAAGTATTTCTGGCGCGAAGAATATTACGCTCCGTTACATGAAAGTTTTGAACCCATGCTTTCCCTTTGCGTCACAGTCCCACGTACCGCAAGACACCCACGCAATACGTTTGGAGGTATTTCATGCAACGGATGACTGCACTGTTCTCGGCCGCCCTGCTCACTGCCGGCCTCATGGCCGTTCAGGCACACGCTCAAGACACGGCGGGCGATCCTCAGCAGCAGCCGCAAGCCGCCGCCCCGGCACAAGACTTTTCTGACGACCAGCTTCAGCAGTTCGCCGATGCGTCTCAGGATATCGCCGTGATTTCCCAGGAGTACACCGAGCGCCTGCACGCCGCCGAGGATGAGCAGACTCAGCAGGAAGTGCGTATGGAAGCCAATGACAAGATGGTGGAAGTGGTCGAGGACAGCGGTCTCGACGTGGATACCTTCAACGCTATCGGTCACGCCATCCAGCAGGATCCCGAGCTGATGCAGCGTGTGCAGCAGATGGCCGAGCAGTCATGATTTGATGCCGCCATCGGCAGCGTGAAGACGAAAGGCCACCTCCGGGTGGCCTTTCTGCTATTCGCGAGTCGTATACGGCGCTTTACAGCCGGGCAGTGCCCTTACACACTGGTCGCAACTTTATCTTGTGCTGGTAGCGGGGTGACGCATGGAAGTGGAGCTACGGGAAATTCGTCAGCACATGAGTCGCTTTCCCCCTTTCGAGAGCCTCTCCGACGATCTGCTCGATGAATTGGCAGGCCAGGTGGCGGTGGGCTATTTCAAGGCGGGTAGCGATATCCTGGTGCTCGAGCAGGAGCTGCATGAGCTTTGCTATATCCGCAGCGGCGCCGTGGAGGTCTATCGTCGCAACGGCGATCTCTACAATCGCCTGGGTGAGGGGGACATCTTCGGCCACTTCAGCCTGCTGCGAAATCATCGGGTGCGCTTCCCGGCGCGGGCGCTGGAAGATACCCTGATCTACTTCATTCCCGAGCCGCTGTTTCATCGGCTCTGCGAGGCCGATGAGCATTTCGCCGACTTCGTGGAGCTGGGCCGGCCACGCATGGAGGCCGCGGTAGAGCAGCACAAGCAAGCCAATGACATGATGATCACCCGGGTTCGCAAGCTGCTGACGCGCTATCCGGTCATGATCGTGGCCACCACGACGGTACAGGAAGCGGCCCGTCAGATAGGGGGCGCCCAGGCCTCGGCGGCACTGGTACTGGACTCGCCGGATGACAACCCGCGCTACACCTTCACCGATAGCGAAGACCGACCCTGGATGGTCCGGGGCATCCTGACCGACAGTGACTTTCGCACGCGGGTCGTGGCGGAGGGCCTACCGCCTGACACCCCCGTCGGCGAACTGCTCGGCGAGCGGCTGATCACCATCCAGTCCGACGAATCGGTGCATGAGGCGATGCTGTGCATGCTGCGCAACAACATTCACCATTTGCCGGTGCTGCACCGTCGCCGACCGGTGGGTATCGTGCACCTCTCGGACATCATCCGCTACGAAACACACAGCAGCCTCTACCTGGTCAGCAATATCTTCAACCAGTCCAGCGCCGAGGGGTTGGCCAAGCTGGCCCCCGATGTACGTGCCGCCTTCGTGCGCATGGTGGAAGAGGGCGCCAATTCGCAGATGGTGGGCAGTGCCTTGTCGACCATCGGTCGCAGCTTCACCCGGCGTTTGCTGGAACTGGCCGAAGAGGAGTTGGGGCCGCCGCCGGTCCCCTACTGCTTCATGGTCAATGGCTCCATGGCACGCAACGAGCAGTCCATCGTCACCGACCAGGATCATGCCCTGGTGCTCTCCGACACCTTCGATGCCAAACGACACGACGCCTATTTTCTGGCCTTGGCCCAGCGGGTCAGCGATGGTCTCGATGCCTGTGGTTACACCTACTGCAAGGGGGATGTGATGGCCACCAACGCCAAGTGGCGCCAGCCCCTGTCGGTATGGAAACGCTACTTCAGCGACTGGATCGACAACCCCACCCCCGAGCGTCTGCTGCACAGCTCGATCTTCTTCGACCTGGATAGCAGCTTCGGTGAAGAGGCTTATGTCGAACAGCTTCAGGACCTGATAGCTCAGAAGGCCCCAAGGAGCCCACTGTTTCTGGCGGCCATGGCGCGAAACGCCTTGAACCGTACGCCGCCGCTGGGTTTCTTCCGCACCTTCGTGATGGAAAAGGATGGCAAGCAGAACAACTCGATCAACCTCAAGCGACGCGGTACGGCCCCCATGGTCGACCTGATCCGGGTGCATGCCCTGGCCTGTGGCTCACAGGCCCAGAACAGCTTCGAGCGCCTCGACGCCATCGGTAACACCCAGTTGCTGGCACCGGGGGCCGGCGAGAAGCTGCGATATGCGCTGGAGCTGATTGCCATGGCACGGATACGCCATCAGGTCATCGATATACAGCAGGACCGGGTGCCGGACAACAACATCGAGCCGGAGAACGTCGAGGATAGTGAGCGCCACAATCTCAAGGACGCCTTCCAGGTCCTGAGCAACGCACAGAAGTTCCTCAAGTATCGATACCCGATACCGGCCCGCACCGGCCGGTCTCGCTAGGCCATGCCTTCGTATCGTCTGATGCCACAGCGCTCGCTTCCCGACTGGCCGGGGTATCTTGCCGCGCGAGCCGGCGAGACCTCTCGCCCTGAACTTGCCCGCTACTTTGCCGCCGGCTGCCCGCCCCCTGAGATCCCCATCGGCGAGGTGCCCCTGGTGGCGCTGGACATGGAGACCACCGGGCTCGATGCGCGTCGCCACGATATCGTCAGTATTGGCCTGGTGCCATTCACCCTCGGGCGAATTCACTGGCTGAACGTCGCTATTGGCTGGTGCGACCAACCCGCCCGCTGTCCAGCGAGTCGATCACCTTCCATCACATCACCCATTCGGAAATCGCCGAGGCGCCGGACCTGGCGGCGGTGCTGCCCGACCTGCTCGAAGCCATGGCCGGCCGCCTTGCGGTAGTGCACTTCCGGCATATCGAGCGGCCGTTCCTGGATGAGGCGGCCAAGTCGCGGCTGGGTGAGGGGCTGCGCTTTCCCGTCATCGACACCATGTCTCTGGAAGCGCGACGACACCGGCTCTCGCTCTGGGCACGCTTTCGCCGCTGGATGCGCCGGCCACCGGTATCGATACGCCTGGGCGACAGCCGGGCGCGCTATGGCCTGCCCGCGTACCAGGCCATCATGCGCTGCTCGATGCCCTGGCCACGGCCGAGTTGTTCCAGGCCCAGATCGCCACTCACTATCGACCCCGGGTAGCGGTTAGCGAGCTGTGGAGCTAGCCGCCTCGGCTGTAGCGCATGAGTTGGCCATGGACATGTGCGGTATTCCAGGGTTCAGGATCGAGTCGATGAGTCCAGAATGGTCACTATCGTCCGTTAGTTGGTCGGCTACCATTCGGGGCTGGCAAGCGAGGTAGCGCCGACATGATCTCCCCACAGAGCGAGCCTGAAGAGCCGGGGCTCCTTGGTGTTGCAGGCCATATCCAGCCCTGCGGCTGGCTGCTTGTGCTCGACGCGGACGCCGACACCGTGCTCAGGGCCAGTGCCAACCTGACCGAGCTGACATCCCTGCCCATGACGGAGGTATTGAACGCGTCGCTAGCCCAGTTGCTGGGTCGGCGGCTGGCAAGGACCTGAAGCGAGATATCCGGGG
>NZ_AZQX01000309.1:0-6475 GCF_000568385.1 Halomonas sp. BC04 | reverse complement strand
TCGATCTCGCGCCCCGGCAGGCGAATCAACTCGCCCAGCCCGCCGAAACAGGCGTCGGCGGCGGGCACGTTGGCATCGACCACAATTCTCACGCGAACTCTCCTTGCTACGGTACTTGCCCAGTCTGCTCGAACCCTTACAATACCGCCACCTGACATTGGCACGCCGCTACCCGGCGACCCCTGACTTGCTGGAGCCTTCGTGATCATCCGCTGGGAAAGTGACCATGACTATGTGCTGGTGCATATCCACCAGGACATGTTCGGAGACTGGATTTTCAGCCGCGCCTGGGGGCAGATCGGCACCCAGTTCGGTGGCTTGAAGCATATGCTTGCCGACGATCATGACCAGGCCATGATGTGGCTGGGAGACGAAGCCACCATCCAGGCCTCCCGGGGCCTGCGCAAGGTGCTTGAGGTCGAGGCCGAAAGCGCCGAGGGACAAGCGGCCGTCCATCAGCTCTCCCTGCTGGATTCGCTATAGCCCCTCTCCGGCACGCCCCTCTCGTCTATCCAATACTGCAGCAGATCCTGCAACTCTTCGCTGACCTCCGCCACCTGGCGGGTATGCTGCCTGGCCCCTTCGTGACCTTCGTCCTGCTTGAGTATCAGCGCCTCTTGGGCGAGCCGGTCGTAGGTGGCATGGAGCCTGGCGATCCGCCCCATGCCCGGGCCCTCCTGGCCTGATCACGACCAAGGAGGGCCAGCCACTGCGCCAAGCGGCAATGAGTGCAGTTCGCCTTCGGCCGATCGGGCCGCTCACCGCTGAGATATTGCAGCATACCGGCAGCGCAGGCGCGATGATCGACCATGGCATATATGGCCTCCAGCTCCTCTGGCCCGGCACGCTGCCGCTGATACCAGGAGGCGTCGGGCCGCCAGGTATCCAGCCACCCCAGTATCGAACCTGCCGGCATGGGCCGTGCAATGGCGTATCCCTGGCCCAACTGGTAGCCCATGGCCAGCAGCAAGCGTCCATGCAGCAGGGTCTCGACCCCCTCGGCCACGATCTCGCGGCGAAATGCTACGGCCAACCCAAGCACGCCCTCGAGCATCGTGAGGTCTTCCGGGTCGTCGAGCATGTCGCGGACGAAACTTTGGTCTACCTTGAGGACGCTGGCGGGGAGGTGGCGAAGGTATGTCAGCGATGAATAACCGGTGCCAAAATCATCGATCGCAAAATCGACGCCAAACTCGCGGCATGCCTGCATCACCGAGGTCACATGGGTGACATCGCTGAATGCGTTGGTCTCGAGCACCTCGAGTTCGAGATCACCTGGCGTCACGCTGGATGGCGCTCGACCTCGGCACGCAAACGCGCGACGAAATCAGCCTGCTGGAGGTGAATGGCATCGATATTGATGCTCACCGGTAGCCGGATGCCGGTAGCCACCCAGGCCTCGAACTGACCAAGGGCCCGGGCCAGTACCCACTCGCCCAGGTCGATGGCCAGCGGATGCTGCTGAATGGCGGGAAGGAAGGCGGCTGGCGCCAATAGGCCTCGCTGGGGGTGCTGCCAGCGTATCAGTGCCTCCACGCCGATCACCTCCCCCGTCGACATGTTGACCTTGGGCTGGTAGTGAAGCACGAACTCGTCGTTGGCCAGGGCGTCACGAATGCGCTCGAGGCTCTCGTGATGTCCCCGCACCGCTCGATCGTGCTCGGCATCGAAGACGTGGAAGCGGTTCTTGCCGGCCTGCTTGGCCTGATACATGGCCTGGTCGGCCTGGCGTATGAGCTGCTCAGGCTCGATGTCGTCTTCGGGGTCGAAGTGAACCACGCCGACACTACCCGACACATACAAGCAGGTTCCCTCTATCTCTATCGGTTCCGCGATATGGCCAAGCAAGTGGGCGATGAGCGTACTCACGCTTGCCACATCACTCTGCCCAGGCAGAACCAGGATAAACTCATCGCCACCGAACCGGGCCACCGTATCGGCTGCGCGCAGGGCATGCGTCAACCGCTCGGCAATGGTCACGAGCACGCGATCACCAAACTCGTGCCCAAGTCGGTCATTAATCTCCTTGAAGCCATCCAGGTCGATGTAGGCCAGCGACACCTTGCAGCCGTTTCGCCGCGCCGACACCATGGCCTGACTCAACCTGTCTGCAAGCAGCGTTCTGTTCGGCAGCCCTGTCAGGCTGTCATAGAAGGCCATGCTCTGGAGCTGTCGCTCGTACTCCTTCTGCCTGCTGATGTCAGTGAAGATGCCGACGAAGTGCGACGTCTTTCCCTGCTTGTCGCTCACCTTCGAGATGGTCAGCAGCTCCGGAAACACCTCACCGTTCTTGCGCCGGTTCCAGAGCTCTCCTTCCCAGGCGCCCTGTTCGAGCAAGTCTTCCCATAACTGCCGGTAGAAAGCATCGCCCTGGTGCCCCGACTGCAGCAAACGGGGATTCTTGCCGAGAATCTCGTCCCTGGAGTAGCCAGTGATACGGGTAAAGGCATCGTTGGTATCGAGAATGGCCCCCTGGGCATCAGTCATGATGATGCCCTCACGGGCGTGTCGAAACACGCTGGCCGCGAGCTCGAGCTGGGCTGTCTTGCGCGAAACCAGATGCCGCAGCCTGACGTTCCAGGCCACGACCCACATGACAAGCAACGCCAGGCCCACCCCGTAATGCCAGTAATCGTGCCAATGGAATCCAGCCCCGGGCAGCTCAGCACCCACCCACTTCTCCTGCAGGCGATCGAGCGTCCCACTGGTACGGGCATGTTCGACCCCCTTGTTCAGGATCGACTGCAGCAGATGGTTGCCTTCCACGACTGCCATGGCATTCAGGCCCACATACAGCGGCTCGCCAACCCGTTTCATGAGCTCATGAAGGCCGCTGCTGTACAGGTAGTAGAGAACGATCTGCTCATCTCCCACCATGGCGTCGGCATCACCGTCGATCACGGCTCGCGCCGCACTGGCAAAGTCGTCGGTCTGGATCAGTTCGAGCTCGATATCCAGCGAGGCCAGGTACTCCTTGGCGAAGTCACCGCGCTGCGTGGCCACGCGCTTACCATCAAGGTCCGACACCAGGGCGATGTCGGGTCGCTGCGCGGCAACGAAAATTGACGCGGGCACCAGGAAGACGGTCTGGGTGAAATCGAACTCACGGTCCCTGGCCTCGCTGAAGAAAAAGCTGGTCAGGACATCGGCATCTCCACTCAGCAGCCGTTGCTGCGCTTGCTGGAAGACGGTATCGGTGAACTGGGCATGAAAGCCGGCCTCGGTGGCAATCCACTGGGCAAGCTCCACCATCATGCCACGGCGCTGCTGGTTGGCATCGACGAATTCAAAGGGGGGGTAGCCGGTCTGGCTGACGAACACGATGGGTTCGTTCTCCCTGAGGAACTGCCGCTCTTCCTCGGTCAGCCCGATATCGCCAGCTGACAGGGCAGTGCCGGCCAATGCCAACAACATGCCACCCAGCACGATCTGCCGCCACGGCCTGCGCTGTGGTGCATTCATATCCACCCCCCGCGCCATCGTGCTTATGCCACCAAGTTGTCACAATGTGGGGGCGCCACACCACTCCAAGAGAGAGAACTGATGTCCGCTATGTCAACGCACCCATTCAACCCAGATAGCGCCGGCCGCCGCGCATGACGGCGCTCTTCACCTCGCGGGGTCCGGCCTCGCCCCCCATCTGGCGCCTGAGAGACTGCCAAGCGGCCTCATCCAGCCAGCCGCGCTCGGCCAGCCAGGCCGCCAGAAGAGGCGGCTCGAAACCGCGGTCCAGCTCCTCGCCCGCCTCGTCCGCCAGTACCGGAATGCGCACCCCGTAGCGCTCCATCAGCGCCTCGTCCTCGCTGATCTCGATCTTCTCGAGGTGATATTCGCCGCACAGCAACACGGCCAGCAGTGACTCCTGCTGCTCGCAGAGATGGCATCCCAGGGTGGTATAGAGCCTCAGCCGGATCATGTGCCCTCCCGGTGGCGGATCAGGAAGCAGTGATGCAGGTCGGGGCGCCGTTGGAAGTCCGGATCGAATGTCTTCACCGAGATATCCTGCACCGCATAGCGCTCCGCCAGTGTCGGGTCGAGCTGGAAGCGACGCTGGTTATTGGAGAACACCAGTGTGCCGCCGGGGGCCAAGCGCGCCATCGTCAGCTCCAACAGCCGAACATGGTCGCGCTGCACGTCCAGGGTACCGTCCATCTTCTTGGAGTTGGAGAAGGTCGGCGGGTCGAGGAAGATCAGGTCGAACTCGGCCCTGGCGGTTTCCAGCCAGCGCAGGCAGTCGTCACGCACCACCCGATGCCGCGCCGGGTCGAGCCCGTTCAAGGCAAAGTTGTCCCGCGCCCAATCCAGATAGGTATTGGAAAGATCGACGCTGATGCTGTCCGACGCACCGCCCGCCTCCTCCGTACCCAGGGCCGCCTGAACCGTGGCCGCGCCGGTATAGCAGAACAGGTTGAGAAAGCGCGTTCCGGGCGCCATCTCGGCCAGCATGCGCCGCACCGGACGGTGGTCGAGAAACAGGCCGGTATCGAGGTAGTCGCGCAGGTTGACCCACAGCCGGGCCCGCCCCTCACGCACTTGGAAGCGCTCCCCGCTGCTGGCCTGCTTGCGATACTGCTCCTTTCCACTCTGCTTCTCCCGGCGCTTGATCACCACTTGGCCGGCATCCACATTCAGCACCTCGGGAATCACCTGCAGGGCATCGAACAGCCGCTTCTGCGCCTGTGCGGCGTTCACCGAGCGCGGCGGCGCGTACTCCTGCACATGCACCCGATCCCCGTAGACATCCACCGCCAGGGCATACTCGGGCATGTCGGCATCATAGAGCCGATAGCAGCTCTCACCACTCTGCTTGAGCCATTTCTTCAGCCGCTTGCGGTTCTTCTCCAGTCGGTTGGCGAACATCTGCGCTCCGTCGCTGCGCGGCTGTCCTTCCGGCTTCACCGTGGCATCCGCATCGGCGGTGGCTGCCGTCACGTTCATCAGCAGCAGCTTGGCATCGAGCGGCCCATTCTTCAGCGAGTACTGCTTGTCGGCCCGCAGTCCAATTCGATGGCCGAGATCGGGGTTGCCGGTAAAGACCGCCAGCCGCCACCCGGGGAAGGCACGGCGCACCCCCTCGCCCAGCTCGGCATAGAGCGCCACCAGCTCGGGCAGCTCTCCCAGACGTTCCCCATAAGGGGGGTTGGCGATCACCAGCCCCCGCGCCGCCACATCGAGCTCGGCGGGGCGCTGCAGCTGTTCCAGGGAGGCACCCTTGAAGGTGACAAGGGCCGGAATGCCGGCCCGCATGGCATTGGCCTTGGCCGCCGCCAGCGCCGGCGGGCTCTGGTCAAAGCCGAATAGTCGGTTCCGACAGCGTTTGCGCCCGATGCTGGCCCGGGCCTCGGCCTCGCGCCTGAGTTCGAGCCAAAGCTCATTGTCATGCCCTGCCCAGCCATGGAAGCCGAAACGTACACGCGCCAGGTTGGGCGCCATGTCGGCGGCCATCAGCGCCGCCTCGATCAACAGGGTGCCGGCACCGCAAAGGGGGTCCACCAGGTGTTCACCGGCCCGCAGCCGCTCGGGCCAGCCGGCCCGCATCAACAGGGCAGCGGCGAGATTCTCCTTCAGTGGCGCATGGCCGACGTCCCGTCGGTAGCCACGGCGATGCAGGCTCTCCCCGGAGAGGTCCACGCCCAGGGTCAGCCGGCCGCGATGCAGATGGGCATAGAGGCGCAGGTCCGGCTCCTTCAGGTCGACGTCTGGCCGCGGCCTTCCTGCCGTCTGCAGGGCATCGACCACGCCATCCTTGACGGTCTGGGCACCGAAGCGGGTATGGCGGATCTGCTCCGAGCGGCCATGGAAATCCACCGCCAGCGTGGCACCGGATCGCAGGTGTTGGGCCCAGTCCACGGTGGTCACCGCCTGGCGCAGCGAGTCGGGGCTCTCGATACCCTCCTCTCTCACCAGGCAAAGCACGATGCGATTGGCCAGACGCGACCAGAGGCAGGCGCGATAGGCGGCGGCGAGGTCACCCTGGAAGTGCACGCCGGCCACGGTGGTCTTGAATGGCTCGGCATCCAGGGCACGGAGCTCGTCGGCCAGCAGCTCTTCCAATCCCTTGGGACAGGTGGCCAGGAAGGCGTGGGTATTGGTATTCAATGGCTCGCTCATGGTGTCGTTCCCACCCCTTGGCTCTGTCCGAAAACTGGCTGCGCTCGGCCATACGGCGTTAAAAATTGGCTCAAAGTACTCATTTACACCCCGTAAACTCCATCTTTTCGCCGATTTTTGCCTTGTCTGTCCTTCGCTCGCCGACTTTTCAGACTAAGCCTCGGGTCGGGCATGTTCCTTTTGTTACAAAATTGAGTCCGGCTTTTGACGAAAGATAGGTCGACAATGACACCCGAAATGGGCTAAGACTAGTCTTAGTAGCTACTGTAAGGATGCATGCGTTCTCTTGGCGAGTCCTGTTTGGACTTGCACCCATTCGCTCTGCCGTTTGACACGGTTATGCGGGCGGTGGAACGTCGGGTCG
>NZ_AZQX01000308.1:0-6458 GCF_000568385.1 Halomonas sp. BC04 | reverse complement strand
GGCGGCGCAAATATCCAGGCTGCCCAGGTCGTCGCCCTCCCGGGTGCGAATCGCCACGCTGCCGGAGGCGGCTTCCCTGGCACCGACAATCAGCTGGAAGGGCACGCGCTGCAGCGTCTGCTCACGGATCTTGTAGCCGACCTTCTCGTTACGGATATCCGCCTCCACCCGCAGGCCCGAACCGCGCAGTGCCTGGGCCACCTCCAGGGCATAATCGGCATGCTGCTCGGTGATGGAGAGCACCACGACCTGAACGGGAGCCAGCCAGGCGGGGAGCTTGCCCGCGTGCTGCTCGATCAATATACCGGTGAAGCGCTCCAGGGAGCCGAACAGGGCACGGTGCAACATCACCGGGCGCTTGCGCTGGCCATCCTCGTCCACGAAGTCCAGGCCGAAGCGTTCAGGCAGATTCATGTCCACCTGCAGGGTGCCGCACTGCCAGTCGCGGCCGATGGCATCGCGCAGCACGAACTCCAGCTTGGGTCCGTAGAAGGCGCCTTCACCGGGATTGAGCCGGTAGGCCAGGCCCATCTCGTTCAGCGCCTGGGTCAGCGCGTTCTCCAGCAGGTCCCAACTGGCATCATCGCCCATGCGGTTGTCCGGCCGCGTGGAGAGCTTGATCAGCACGTCCTCGAAGCCGAACTGGCGATAGATATCCAGCACCTGAGCCACCACATCGCGGCATTCACCGATCATCTGCTGCGGCGTGCAGTAGATATGCGCATCGTCCTGGGTGAAGTGGCGCACCCGCAGCAGGCCGTGCAGCGCACCGGAGGCTCGTAGCGGTGCACCTTGCCGAACTCGCCCATGCGAATGGGCAGGTCCCGGTAGCTTTTCAGGCCGTGGCGGTAGAGCAGCACGCTGCCCGGACAGTTCATCGGCTTGAGAGCCAGTGAACGGCCGTCTTCGGTCTCGGTGGTGAACATATGCTCGCGGTAATTGTGCCAGTGGCCGGAGAGCTCCCAGAGGCTGCGGTCCATGACGTCCGGGGTGTTCACCTCCACGTAGCCGGCGTCCTCCTGGCGACGGCGCATGTAGGCGATCAGCTCCCGGAATACCGCCCAGCCGCGGGGATGCCAGAACACCGCGCCGGGGGCATCCTCCTGGAAGTGAAACAGGTCCAGCTGACGACCGAGCCTGCGGTGATCGCGCTTCTCCGCCTCCTCCAGGCGCTTGAGATAGGCCTTGAGGTCCTTGCTGTCGGCCCAGGCCGTACCGTAGATTCGCTGCAGCTGTTCGTTTTTCGCATCCCCCCGCCAGTAGGCGCCGGACAGCTTGGTCAACCGGAAATGCTTGAGGAAGCGGGTGTTGGGCACGTGCGGGCCGCGGCACATGTCCAGGTACTCCTCGTGGAAATAGAGCCCCAGCGCCGGTTCTTCGGGCAGCTCGTCGATCAGCCGCAGCTTGAACTCCTCGCCACGTTCGCGAAACAGACGCATGGCCTCATCCCGCGGCGTCATGCGCTTGACGACGTCGTACTCCCTGGCGATCAGCGCCTGCATGCGCGCCTCGATGGCCGCCAGGTCTTCCGGGGTAAAGGAGCGCTCATAGGCGATGTCGTAGTAGAAGCCGTCCTCGATCACCGGGCCGATCACCATCCTGGCGGTCGGGTAGAGCTGCTTGACGGCGTGCCCGATCAGGTGGGCACAGGAGTGGCGGATGATCTCCACCCCCTCGGGTCCCGGGGGGTAATGATCTGCACTTGGGCATCGCGCTCAATGGGATCGCAAGCGTCGACCAGGCGGCCATCCACCTTGCCGGCCAGGGTGCTGCGGGCCAGGCCCGGGCCAATGGCAGCCGCTATCTCCGCGACGCTGGTTGGGGACGCAAAGCGGCGCTGCGCCCCATCCGGCAGGGTGATGGCGATGGTGTCAGAGGCCGGGGTATCAGTGGTCTGAAGTGTGTCTGTCATGTGTCAGGCTCATCAGGAGTGGAGGCGGCCATGGGCCGGGCTTCGCTTCGAGTGGAGCAGCAGGTGCCGAAGCAGGGTCAGGTGTGGAAATTCGAGCAGCATGCCGATCACGATGGCGGCATGGATCAGGGGCTGGCCCGGCAGTGCGGTCATGGTCACCGCCAGCATCAGCGGCGCATTGCGCGCCGCCGTGGTCATGGTCAGCAGCGCATGCTCCGGATACGCCAGGCGTGCCCGGCGGCTGACCCACTCCCCCAGCAGGAAGGTCGCCAGGAAGAACACGAACACCGCCGCGAGCACCCGGCCGAATACGGCACCGTGCTCGAGGATGACCGCAATATTGTCAGCGAATATCTGCGCCACTAGCAGCGCAACCACCCAGGGGGTGAGTCGATCGATCCACGCCAGCAGGCGACCGAAGCGAGCATCGCCCAGTGACAGCCGCAGCATGAAGTGTGCGATCACCGCCACCGCCAGCGGCAGCAGAAACCACTGCAGCAGGCTGCCGGCGATGAGCGTGCCTTCCACCAGCACCAGGTGGCGTGTGAAGAGAGACAGGTAGAGCGGATAGAGCAGCAGCTGCACCAGCATATTGATCGGAATCAGCGCCGCGCCCAGGGCCACGTTGCCGTCGGCCAGCCGGGTAAAGCCCAGGACCCAGTCGGTGCAGGGCGACATGAAGTAGATCGCCAGCCCGACCATGAACAGCGGATGGGCATTCAGGAACGCCGCAGCGATGGCATACCCCACGGCGGGAATCAGCACGAAGTTGACCGCCAGCACAATGCCGATGAAGCGCACGTGCCCAGCGCCTTCACGATGGCCCCGAAGCGCACACCGAACAGCAGCAGCACGACCAGCAGCAGCAGGGTTGCATCCATGCGCTCACCCAGCCATTGGCCGCCGGCCGGGAGGGCGTGGCCGATGGCAGCCCCCGCCGCCATGCCGCCCAGCAACAGGCAGGTGGTGCCGGCGCCGAGGTACCCTGGCCGTTTCAACATTCGCAGCCTTCGCAGCAGTCACGGTTGCCGAATGGCCCCCAGGCGCCATCCGCGCTCTGCAGGGCGCCTGCGTCCAGCCCCAGCCGAAAGGCGACCTCTTCGGCGACCAGGCCGAAGCGTTGGCGAAACTTGTAGATGAAGCAGAAAATGCGACGGTCGTGGCGCACCTGGGGGCCCACCAGGAAGAGCCCCGGCGTGCGGTGGATTCGTCGCTTTCCGTCAGCTCGACATGGCCTTCGTCGGACCAGTCCCAGAGGTGGGCGATCTGATTCGCGCCGCCCCCCTTGAGAAAACCGGTACCCAGGATGGGCGGCTCGGCCACGTCCCAGCGGCGGTCGTCGGCCGCGCGTATGCGAAAGCCGCCATGCTCGCTGCGCGAGACGCTCACCACATCGACCCCGAATTCGATCTCCAGTCGTCCGCTCTCGAGCGCCCCGGTCAGGCGCTCGCGGCTGTAGGGCGATAGTGCCAGGCTGGGGTCGTAGGGGCCGTCAGGGCTCCAGGTCGACTTGCGCGCCAGCAGGCTCACCCGGTGCCCGAGCCGCACCAGGTTCACGGCGGCATCCACGCCGCTTTCGTAACCGCCGATGACGGTATGGGCCGGTGAGTCGAAACGCGCCCAGCTCGTCACCCGGGCATAGTGGGTGCACCACTGGGCGCCGGGGAAAGGGGTCAGGTCGGGGAACAGGAACTCGCCCGTGGCCCAGATCAGAAAACGCGTGCGCAGCTTGCCTTGAGGCGTGGTCAACAGGAAGCCGCCCTCCTCCAGGGGTTCGGCATTCCCCACCTTGCAACCCTCCTCGATGGGCAATGCATGCGCCTCGGCGATGAACGCCAGGTAGTCCGCATACTGCTCGCCGGTGAGATGCTCGGCCCCCGCGAAGATGGCCGGCGAGCTGATCTCATTGACCGCGTTCAGGTCCGCCAGGCCAAAGGGATTGCTGTGGAAGGAGGGCGTGATGAAGCGGGTCTCTTTCGGCCAGCGCCGGAACGATTCGCCGACCCGGCCGGCGTCGAACACCCGGTAGTCGAGACCGTCGAGCGCATCCAGCGCCAGGGTCATGCCAATGCCCGCGGGCCCGGCCCCGACGATGACCACATCGACGTCGGGCACTTCCTGTTGCCGTTGGCTCATTCCCTGGACTCCTGCATGTCGTAGCGTCGAGAAGAGATGACTATTGTCCTGGCACCGTGATGACCTGCACCGCATCGCCACGCACGGCGTTGTAGAAGCAGTTGGGGCGCCCGGTGTGGCAGGCGGGCCCCTGCTGGTCGACCAGCAGCAGCACGGCATCGCCGTCGCAGTCGAGCCGGGCCTCCACCAGCCGCTGGCGGTGGCCGGAACTCTCCCCCTTGCGCCACAGGGTCTGGCGCGAGCGCGACCAGTAGCAGACCTGCTCTGACGCCAGGGTCTCGCCGAGGGCCTCGCGATTCATCCACGCCAGCATCAGCACCTCGCCGCTGTCGTGCTGCTGGGCAATGGCGGTGATCAGGCCGTCGGCGTTCCAGGGGATGGCATCGAGGACGGTCGCCAGTGGCCGCCGCTCATCCAGCGCGGCCTCTTCCAGCTGCTTCCATATCGTCATGGCCGCCCCTCGTCGCCGATCCCTTCATCCCAGTTCCACTCGCTGCGTGCCACGGCGTCGTGGGCGTGCAGGCTTTCGGCATGCACCACCCGCAGCCGGAAGCCACTGACGCCGGGCTGGTCGCGCAGGGCGTGGTTCAGGCGGCGCGCGGCGTCCTCGCAGAACATCAGGTTCTGGCCGTTGGCCAGGGCGAAGGCCTGCTCGTCGATCCGCTTCACCGCCGTTTGCAGCGCGGTGCCCAGTGCTTGCTCGGTCGCATCCACCAGACACAGCAGTGGCAGCTCGTCCAACTCGTCGGCCAGGCGCACCGAGAGGTGGGCCTGGCTGCGCTGGCTATGGGGCGTGGCCAGGATGCCCTGCTCGCTGCCCAACCAGGCGCTCACCCCCTCACGGGTAACCGGCATGTCGGTGAAGTCCTCGTCGAAGGCCTGCTGGATCAGCTGCCGCGACAGCGCGGCCGAACAGGGGCAGGTGGAGGAGTAGCCCACCGTCAGGTCCAGGGTGGCCTGCATTCCCTCGCCGTCGCGCCGGCAGCGCAGGGTGAAGGGGTAGCGCTTCCAGCCCGACAGCGGGCTGATCAGCGCCGGGCGCTTGAGCATCGCCTCGCCGCTCAGGTCGAGAAAGGCCGTGCTGGAGAGCCTTCATGGCTGCCCAGGAAGGTCTCCAGCACCGCGGCCACCCGCGCCAGCGACACCTCCCGCTCCTCCAGTTCGGCCAGCGCCAGATAGAGCCGCGACATATGGATGCCGCGCGCCGTCGGGTCGTCCAGGCTGACACCCGCCGAGGCGTAGCCGGTGACGCCCTGCCCGGCAACCCGCAGCGGCAGGGCAATCTGCTCCATGCCGACCCAGCTCAGGGTGCCGAGGCGCTGGGCGGGCGCCGCGGCGATATCTTCTAGCGGTAACCTATTCATCGGAAATGGCTCTTTACAGGATCACAAAGAGGTATGTTATAACATAACAGCTTTGCATTTCGACCCTCGGGAATCCACATGCCACGACTCTTCAGCACGACGCGCCCTTCCCTTGACGCCAACTCCCATGAGACCCGGCGGCGACCCACACTTCGCCACCTTCTCCCCCGGCACCGATGGGCGCTGGTGGCCCTGCTGGCGGTGGGCGTCGTCGTGCTGCTGGTTCAGCAGGGCCTGATGCAGAGCGTGAGCCTGCAGATCCTGGCCTGGCAGCGCGACCTTCACCGTACCCTCACCCTGGCGCTCAGCGAGTGGTCGGCGGCCCCCTCCTGGTCCAACGGCTGGTGGCTGATGGCACTCAGCTTCGGCTACGGCATCTTCCATGCCGCCGGGCCAGGGCATGGCAAGGCCGTGCTGTCGACCTACCTGGTTTCACAAGGCGGCGGCGTCAAGCGCGCCCTGACGCTCTCGTTCAGTGCGGCCCTGCTCCAGGGCTGATGGCGATCGCCTGGTGCTGGTGCTGGTGAAAGGGCTGGGCTGGCTGACCCGCCAGGCCATGGGCAGCGTGACCAGCCTGGAGCTGGCCAGCTTCCTGATGGTGGCGCTACTCGGCGGCTGGCTGTGCCTGCGAGCCAGACGAATGCTGAGGCACGCCCGCGACGATAGCGCCCCGGCCCGCTCTCCGTCTCACGCCCACGCCCACGCCGCCATGGCGCCTGCCACCTTTCACTTTCACGCTTCGCAGGATGCTACCGCTCCCTTGCAGGCACATGCGGCACATGACCATGGCTGCGGCTGCGGTGCCCGTCACCATGTCGCCCCCGAAGAGACCGGCGACTGGCGCACGGCCCTTGGTGCCGTGGTCGCCGTCGGCATGCGCCCCTGCAGCGGCGCCGTACTGATCATGGGTGCGGCGAGCCTGCTGGGCCATACGGCACTGGGGGCGGCCGCCGTCATGACCATGGCACTGGGCACGGCCATCACCGTCTCCGCCCTCGCCCTGGCCAGCGTACTGGCACGAGACTGGGTCTCCCGCCATGTTGTTC
>NZ_AZQX01000307.1:0-12703 GCF_000568385.1 Halomonas sp. BC04 | reverse complement strand
CCCTGAGCGACATTCGCAACCTGGCTGATCTGATCATCGATACCTCCCGGCTGTCGGTCCACGATCTGCGCGGCCGAATCACCGATCAGGTCGCCAGCCACCGGCCCGACCAGTTGACCCTGACCGTGGAGTCCTTCGGCTTCAAGGGTGGCGTGCCGCTGGATGCCGACATCGTCTTCGACGTTCGCTGCCTGCCAAACCCTTACTGGGACCCGCGCCTAAGATCCGCCACCGGCCGCGATCCCAGTATCGTCGCCTTTCTGGAGCAGTACCCGCTGGTGGGCGAGATGCTTGACGACATCATCGGCTGGATGGAGCGCTGGCTCCCTGCCTATCGCAGCAGCCACCGAAGCTACCTCACCGTCGCTATCGGATGCACCGGTGGACAACACCGCTCGGTTTACCTCGCCGAGCGACTCGCACACCATCTGGCCCAGCAGCAGCCCGACGTTCGCCTGCGCCACCGTGAACTCGGTATCCACACACCGGTTTCACCTTCACCACAGGACGCGCCGGGAAAGCCTGAATGCAAGGAGCCGTAAGCGTGGCCAGCCGCAAGTTCGTCTTGACCAACAAGCGTGGCCTGCATGCCCGAGCGGCCACCAAACTGGTCCAGTGCTGCCAACCCTTCCAGGCACGCGTCACCGTTAGCCGGGGCGGACAGGACGCCGATGCTTGCAATATCATGTCGCTCCTGATGCTCGGCGCCCCATGCGGCACGGAGCTGACGGTGAGCGCCGAGGGCAAGGACGCCGAACAGGTACTCGATGCGCTGGAGGCCCTGTTCGAATCCCGCTTCGAGGAGGATGCCTGAGCGGACCCCTCCACCCTCGGTGGCGCCTCGAAAGGCTTTCGCACAGGAACCGCACCCCCTCCCTGGCCGCTCCGCAGCCTACTGATATCTCGCCTCAACCGCCGGCGAGGGTCATTTCATCGATCAGCCAGCTGCCGGAGTGGATACTGCCCCGGGTGTCGATATCACTGCCCACGGCAGCCAGCCCCTTGAACATCGCCTCCAGGTTCGAGGCGATGGTGAACTCTTCCACAGGGTGCTGGATTTCACCGTTTTCCACCCAGAAGCCGGCTGCGCCCCGGGAGTAGTCGCCAGTGACGCCGTTGACGCCCTGCCCCATCAGCTCGGTGACGAGCACTCCACGGCCCATGCGCGCCAGTAGTTCCTCACGGGTCTCCAGCGGAGCGTCGATACGCAGGTTCCGCGCACCGCCGGCGTTGCCGGTGGTCTGCATGCCCAGGCGCCGCGCACTATAGGCAGAGAGCATGTAGCTGGCCAACCGCCCATTCTCGATGAAGACGTTGTCACGGGTCTGGACCCCGTCGTTGTCGAAGGGCGAACTGGCCATGCCGCCCTTCTCCATGGGCCGCTCAAAAAGGGAGAACCAGGCCGGGAAGAGCCCGTCGCCCAGGCGGTCGCAGAGAAAGGAGGCCTGCCGGTACAGGGAGCCCCCGGCAATCGCGCTCATGAGATGGCCAATCAGGCCACTGGCCACCGTGGCATCGAACAACACCGGCAGGCGCCCGGTATCGGGCCGACGGGATCCCATGCGGCGCAGTGTCTTCTCCGCCGCCGATCGCCCGACGGTCTCGGGTGCCAGCAGATCCTGCGGATCGCGGGCACTGGTATAGTCGTAGTCGCGCTGCATGCCCCCCTCGTCCTCGGCGATCAGCATGCAGGAGAGCGAGTGGCGGCTGCCGCACTGGCTGCCCAGGAAGCCGTGGCTGTTGGCATAGACCCGCACCCCCTCACCGCTGGAGAGCGAGGCCCCTTCGGACTGGCGTATCCCGGGCTGGCTCTTGCCGGCAGCCTCACAGGCCAGCGCCAGGTCGATGGCCTGCTCGGTGGTCAGCACCCAGGGGTGATGCACGTCCAGGTCGGGCAGCGCGGTCGCCATCAGCTCGGCATCCGCCAGCCCCGCCGCGGGATCCTCGCCGGTGTAGCGGGCGATGGCCATGGCCTTTTCCACGACCACGCGTATCGACTCATCGCTGGCATCCGTCGAGGAGGCGCTGCCCTTGCGCCCCCCCTGATAGACGGTCACCGCGATGCCCTGGTCGCGGGACAGCTCGACGGTTTCCACTTCGCCCTCGCGCACGCTGATGCCGATTCCCTGGTCGACGCTGGCGCCCACTTCGCAGGCGTCGGCACCCAGGTGGCGTGCCAGCGCTAGTGCCTGCTCGGCACGGGACGCCAGCAGCGGCTGTTGAGCGGCGGCATCGAAAGCCTGTGTCATCTGTCTCTCCCTCATTCACCGGCCCGGCCGGTATTCGAACGTGTCGGTATCCCGCCATGCGCTGGCGGGCTGGTATACTGTGTCGCATTGATCCCACCGGGGCGATCAAGCTCACGATACTGTTGACCCTTCACACTAGTTGGTAACGGCATGTCCCAGGAAGTCCCTTCACCGTCAGACGAGCGGCCCAGCAAGTCACAGCTCAAGCGCGAGATGCACAAGCTGCAGGCGCTGGGCGAACAGATCATCGCCATGACGCCAGCGGAGCGGTCACGGTTCCCGCTCTCCGATGACCTGCTGGCGGCGGTGGAGGAAACCTCGCGTATCCGCTCCCACGAAGGGCGTCGCCGCCATATGCAGTACGTCGGCAAGCTCATGCGCGGCGAGGACCTCGCCGCCATCCAGGCGGTGTTCGATTCCATCGAACAGGAGTCCCGCCATCGCGACCTGGCCTTCCACCGACTCGAGAAGTGGCGTGACCGCCTCATCGAGGAGGGCGACGAAGCCGTCGAGACCTTCATTGCCGACTATCCCGATGTCGACCGCCAGGCCCTGCGACAGCTGATCCGCAATGCCCGCCGCGAGCGTGAGCAGGACAAGCCCCCCACCAGCTCGCGACGGCTGTTCCGCCTGATCCGCGATACGGCTGGGCTCTAGGAGCCTCTCGGACTTAGATCGGTCAAGCCCGACAGGCGCCTGGCAGCCCCGGCAACACCGCCGGGAGCTGTCGCCTCCAGTCGCCGATGCGTCGGACCGGAGCTGAAGCTGCTCCTACAGCGAAGACTCATATGACAAGTGTCTGCTGGAGCACTCGGCCTGCCCCCGGCGCCCCTCGCTTCAAGGCACCTCTAAAATTTTTCAGAACGTCACCGAGCGAAGGCCAGACAAGGCGGCGCTCGGCGAGCCAGCGGAGTTTAGGAGCCTAAATGAGCATGGCGAGCCGAGCGCCAACACAGTATGGGCGAGCGCAGGCACGTTCTTTCACGAAGCAGTACCGCCGATGGTGAGCTCGTCCAACTTCAGGGTCGGCTGGCCGACGCCCACCGGCACCCCCTGCCCGTCCTTGCCACAGACGCCGATGCCGGTATCCAGCTCCAGGTCATGGCCGATCATCGAGACCCGGCCCATGGCCTCAGGGCCGTTGCCGATCAGCGTCGCGCCCTTGACCGGCGCGGTGATGCGACCGTCCTCGATCAGGTAGGCTTCGCTGGCCGAGAAGACGAACTTGCCCGAGGTGATATCCACCTGGCCACCGCCGAAGCTGACCGCATAGATACCGCGCCTGACGCTCTTGATGATGTCGGCGGGCTCGTCCTGACCGGCCAGCATGTAGGTGTTGGTCATGCGCGGCATCGGCATATGGGCGAAGGATTCGCGACGGGCGTTGCCGGTGGGTGCCATGCCCATCAGCCTGGCGTTGAGCTTGTCCTGCATGTAGCCGGTGAGAATGCCGTCTTCGATCAGCGGCGTATACTGCCCCGGCGTGCCCTCGTCATCCACGCTCATGGAGCCTCGCCGATCGGCCAGGGTGGCATCGTCGACCACGGTGACACCGGGGGAGGCGACGCGCTCACCCATGCGCCCGGCAAAGGCCGAACTTCCCTTGCGGTTGAAGTCCCCCTCCAGGCCATGCCCTACCGCTTCGTGGAGCAGGATGCCCGGCCAGCCCGGCCCCAGCACCACCGGTAACTGGCCCGCTGGGGCATCCACCGCATCGAGGTTGACCAGCGCCTGGCGCACGGCTTCCCGGGCATAGCGCTCGGCCACGTTCTCGTCACGCAGGCGGGCCATGGCATAGCGCCCGCCGCCGCCCGCGCTGCCGCGTTCGCGACGCCCATTCTTCACCGCGATCACGCTGACGTTGAAGCGTACCAGCGGCCGAATGTCCGCCGCCAGGGTGCCGTCGCTGGCGCGCACCAGGAAGACTTCGTGAACGCCGGAGAGTGACGCGCTGACCTGGGAAACCGAGGGGTCGGCGGCACGAGCCGCACGGTCGGCCTCCTTGAGCATGGCGATCTTGTCCTCGGCCGAGAGACCGGAGAGGGGGTCGATGGCGTCGTAGCGCACGCTGGCCTGGCTGATCACTTGGGGCGCCACCGATAGCGCAGCGCCGCTACGCACGATACCCGACGCCGTTCGTCCCGTCTCCGCCAGGGCGTCGGCCGTGATCTGATTGGAGTAGGCGAAGCCGGTCTTCTCACCGGCCATGGCGCGAACGCCCACGCCGCCATCGATATTGTAGCCGGCCTCCTTCACCTCTCCATCCTCCAGCACCCAGCTCTCGTGCCAGCTGCGCTGGAAATAGAGATCGGCGTAGTCGACGCCCGGCGTGAGTACGTGCCTCAAGCCGGCATCGAGCGACTCTAGGCCGAGGCCGCCGGGGCGCAACAGGATGTCGGCGGCGGTATCGAGCATGGCTTGCGATCGTGTCGTCATTCGGCGGCTTCCAATGTGATCTGCGGCGAGGTCCAGGGACCGCGCACGCGGTAGTGAATTCGAGTGACCCGATCGATCGCGCGTCCAAAGAGGCGATCGGCAATGAACAGGGCGCCACCCACCACCGGCGCTCCGGCAATCACCGCGGCCAGGGGCAGGCTGCTGCTGACTGGGACTGTGACGCCCAGCCGCTGGTCGAGTTCCCGCCGGGCCAGGTCGACGGTGCCCTCGAGCGTGAAGGTCGTTGCGGGGCCACTGATATGCACGGGCCCCTGGGTCTCCAGCACGCCTCCATATAGGGTAGCGGTACCGACCACGTGATCGAAAGCCGTACCCTGCCCGGTCACGTCGGAAAAGTCCATTCGCAGCCGGCGCACCAGATTGTCCACGTTGAGCAGACCAACCAACCTCGCCGTCGGTGACTCGAGGTTGACGAAGCGACCGTTGCGCAGCTCAACCTCGATATTGCCTCGCGAGCGGGCAAGGGCGAACTGCCACGGCGCACCCGGCCAGGCGAGCTGACTCCTGACCCGGGTTTCACCACTACGAATGGCCACCGGCTGGCCAAACTTCTCCAGCGCCGAGCCCAGGTCACGACCATCCAGGGAGATTCGGGAGCGGGTGAGGCTGTCACCCGGCCCGGCCGACTCCCAGATCATCTCGCCATGGGCCGTCACCTGCCCCAGTGTCAGCCCCAGTGGCGATACGCTCAATCTATCCGGCCCGCTCTGCCAGCGCGCGGTCAGGGGCCCCATCTCGCGCCCCTGGTACTGAATATCGGCAATTCGCAAACGTCCATGAGGTAGCTGACCGACCCAATTGGGCAATGGAGCAGGATCGGTTGCCACATCGATTTCGTCCAGGAAAGCCCCCACCCCATCGTGGCGGGCCGGCAGCAGGCCATCCAGGGTCAAGCGCTGCAGCGAAATGTCGAGGGGTTCTTCAAGCATCGGACGGTAGTCCAGGTGGCCGGTCAAGAGACTGGAATCCATGTTCACACGCCAGCCACCCCCGGCTTGAGGATTGGCTGTCGCTGTCGCCACACCCAGGCAGCCTCGGGCCCGACCAGGCACGTCGTATCCAGCCTCACCCGCCGCAACGGGAATTCGCCTGCCCCCCCTTCAGTGTCCATCAGCGAAGCAAGGACGTCGCCCCACTCCCGGACATCGAGGCGTGACTGGAAGAGGTCCGCTTCCCAGCCCTCGCCGTCGGGCCAGGCCGGAGCGCTGGGCCATCGCCCCAGCCAGACCTGCCCCTGGCCGCCTACCGAGCCCGGCATATCCCGCCAGCGTATCCTCAAGTCGCCACCCAGTTCGGCTTCCACGATGCGCCTGTCCAGGTCGCATCGACCACAGGGTGCGCGTCTCGCCCGATGTCTTGCCCAGCGGCGCCGGCAGATCGATGGCCAACCCTTGCAGGCCGCTCTCCAGTCGGAACGAGCTGCGCTCATTGATGCGCAGCCTTCCCTGCCATGGCAGGCGGCCGGATAGCAGTGGCCCGAGGTCCGGGATGACATCCAGCTCGAACAGCCGGGCGACGTCGATGGCGCCTTCGAGGTCAACCGAGCCAGCCCGGGTGTCGATATCCGCTTCAAGGGGACCACCCAGCAGGCGTGCCGCCAGGCGCCCCTGGAGCCCACCTGTCTCGCCTCTCTGCCGCCAAGCCAGTGGCCCGCTCACGTCGCGCAACGTAATGCCGAAGTCCCGGTGGGTCAGCTGCTCCAGCGCAACCGTGGTCTCCAGGTCCAGCGCCATGTCTGCGGGCTCGCCCAGGGGCAGGCCAAGAACCAGCTCACCGGTGACACCGCCGGCGCCTCGCCAGGCATCGACCTGCTCCAGGCCCGCCACCGGCATGGCCCCGAGATAACGGCGCAACGCATCGGCATCGGCCATCAGGTCGGCGGTTACCTCCAGGTGGTCATCGACCAGGGTGACACGGCCGCGACGCCCTTCGACACCGAGGCTTTCGGCATAGCGGACATCAGCCTCCAGGGTGTCGATACCCAGTTGCAGCCGGCCTTCGACCTGTTCAAGGGCCGGCCAGCCGGGAGCGAAGGGCAGCCGGCCATGTTCGATATCCAGGTCCAGCCCCATGCTGGGCGGAACACGCTCCTCCCCTCTGAAGAGCGGCAGGTGGAGCTTGAATGTGCCTCGAGGCACATGGCCCGCCACTCCGGCAGCCAGCCACTCTTCGAGCTCATCGCCAAGCACGCCGACCGGCAGCCAATCCATGAGCGGCCGCTCCAGGGCATCGACGTCGCGGAACTGCAGGTCCAGGCCCAGGCCGCCGCGCAGCTCCCCACCGACCACCAGCCCGAAACTGCCTTCCACCTCGGCACCCTGCCAACCTGCCCTCAGGCGACGCCCGCTGACGAAGCTGCGCGGCCCGTCATAGGACCAGCTGACCACGCCACTGGCGTGGGATAGTGCCATGGGGTCGGGAAATATACGCGGCAGTTCGAAAACCGGAGAGTCGACACCGACGAAATGCACGCGACCAGAAAGATCCCGAGCCTCGACCCAGGCGTCCAGCGGACCTCCGCCAGGCACCTCGCCCCAGGCAGAGACAGCAACCTGATGGACTGCGGCCCGCGCAACCCAGTTGCCATTCTCGCGCCCAACCCCCAGGCCAGCAACCAACCCGCGAGGATCGAGGGTCTCGATGACACGGGTCAGCCCCTCGGGCAGCAGGACCCGCTCTCGCCATGCGGCCAACGAAGCGAGATCGAATTCACTGGTGTTGAGCCACCACTCATCTGCGCTGTGACGCAGATGCCAGTAGCGCGGCAGCGCCGGTCCCGGCGATACCGCCAGCGACGCCGGCTCGGCCCAGTCGGTAGCCTCGGCATCACCTTCCAGCCAGGCCTCCCAGCCATCCTCGCGGCGCAACAATTGACCGCGGGCTCTGAACGGTTCCATCAGAATAAGGTCGCCACCACGCCGCAGAGCCAGTCGCGGCACTTCGAGATCCAGTCGGGCATCGGCCAGCGAACCCCGGTGCCAACGCCCCCATAGCCGGGCGTCTCCCCGGGCATCCTCGAGCCGCAGGGGGTCGTCGAAGGCAAACAGCCCGGCCAGGGCAATCAGCGTATCCAGCTTCATGTCGGCCTGAAGCGCCGCACTGAAGTCTCGTAGCCCACCGGGCCCCGGGAAGACGTCCAGCGCGGCGAGCAGGGAAGGTTCATCCTGGCCTTCAAGATGCACCTCCCCTTCGAGGTGGGCATGACGATCGTCGCCAGTAAGCAGAAGCCGCGGGGCATGCATCTCCACACGCTCCTGCTGGCCGTGCAGCACCAGGCGAACATCCTCGGCCCAGGCGCGCTGCCGCAGCAGAACCCCTACCCAGAAGTCCAGGGCATCCAGATCGAATTCGCCCTTGGGCATGAACTCAGGGGGAATGTCAGCAGGGTCAGGCCAGTGCCAGCCGCCCTGAGCATCCTGGTAGAGGTGCAGCGTCAGCCCTTTCAGTCGGGCATCCTCTACCACCGGAAAACCGTTTCTGAGTGAGTCTGCGGTGTTCAGGCGCAGACTGGCATGCTCGACTTCCAGCAGCGCCAACCCCTCGGGTCCACGCTGGGAACGGATGGTCAAGCCACCACCTCGCAGCAGGGGATCGAGCCCGGCCAGCCGGGAATTCATGCTCGCCAGTTCGACCACGGCCCCCGAGCGGGCCTCCAGCAGACGCTCGACCCGTGGCGCAAGCTCGTCCACCTGGGTCAGGGCCAGGCGCAACAGCAGCGTCGCCAGGGCCAACAGCCCCAGCACGGTGGCCGCCAGCGTCAAGAGCCAGCGGCCTGCTAGACGTATCGGATGCATCGCGGCGTCACATCAGCACGATGTCGTACTGCTCCTGGGAGTAGTGGCTCTCCACCTGAAAGCGGATGGTCTTGCCGATGAAGGTTTCCAGATCGGCCACCGCCGCGGACTCCTCGTCGAGCAGACGATCCACCACCGCCTGGGAGGCCAGCACCATGTAGGTTTCCGCGTTATAGGCACGCTCCTCACGCAGGATTTCGCGGAATATCTCATAGCAGACCGTTTCGGCGGTCTTCAGCGTGCCCCGCCCTGCACAGGTTGGACAGGCTTCGCAAAGCGTTTGCTCCAGGCTTTCCCGAGTGCGCTTGCGGGTCAACTGCACCAGCCCCAGCTCGGTGACACCGGTACACTTGGTCTTGGCATGATCACGCTCCAGCGCCTTCTCCAGCACACGCAATACCTGGCGCTGGTGCTCCGTCTCCTCCATGTCGATGAAGTCGATGATGATGATACCGCCCAGGTTCCGCAGGCGAAGTTGTCGGGCGATGGCATTGGCCGCCTCGAGGTTGGTCTTGAAGATGGTCTCCTCGAGATTGCGGTGCCCCACATAGCCACCGGTATTGACGTCGATGGTCGTCATCGCCTCGGTGGGATCGATCACCAGGTAGCCGCCGGATTTCAGCTGCACCTTGCGCCCCAGGGCCTTGATGATCTCATCCTCGACGCTGTAGAGATCGAAGATGGGGCGCTCGCCAGGGTAATACTCGATACGGGCCGACGAGTCGGGCATGAACTCTTCGGCGAATTCGATAAGCTTGACGTAATTTTCCCGCGAGTCGATACGCACTTTCTCGATGTCGTCACGCATCAAGTCGCGAAGGGTACGGATAAACAGCGGAAGATCGTCATAGATGACGCTGGGACACGGTGCGGAGACCTTGCGCTCGCCGACCTTGCGCCACAGGCGCAGCAGGAAGTGCATGTCGGCGAAGAGCTCTTCCTGGCCCACGTTCTCGGCGGCCGTGCGAACGATGAAACCACCGCTGACCTCGATATCCTGCTCCAGCTGGCAGCGCTCGAGCAGCTCTCGCAGGCGCTCGCGTTCACGCTCGTCCTCGATGCGCTGAGACACACCGTTATGCGGGGAGTCCGGCATATAGACCAGGTAGCGTGACGGCACCGAGAGGTGGGTGGTCAGACGCGCGCCCTTGGAGCCAATGGGATCCTTGGTGACCTGGACCACCAGAGACTGCCCTTCGCTGAGCAGCTGGCCGATGGCAAGCTGCTCCTCGGGAGAGGCGCCCGGCGGCATGACTTCATGGACATGAATAAAGGCGGCACGGTCCAGCCCGATGTCGACAAAAGCCGCCTGCATGCCGGGCAGCACCCTGACCACTCGCCCCTTGTAGATATTGCCGACGATGCCTCGCCGGCGCGTACGCTCGATGAGCGCCTCCTGCAGCACCCCGTTTTCCACCACGGCTACCCGGGTTTCCATCGGCGTCAGGTTGATCAGTACTTCGCCGCTCATGCGGAAATCCTTGTCCAGTCAGTCTTCGGGGCATTATGACATAGTGCGGACGGCAGACAGGGGCGTTATCGGTCGGCACCATTCCAAAGCGGTACGCCCTGACGCGCCAGCAGTGCCGCGGTCTCGAACAGCGGCAGCCCGACCACCGCCGAGTGGCTCCCCTCGATCCGCTCGATGAAGATCGCGGCCAACCCCTGAATGGCGTAGCCACCGGCCTTGTCGGCAGGCTCGCCGGTGGCCCAGTAGGCGGCTATCTCGTGCTCGGCGATGTCGCGCATGACGACCCGCGTCGTGGCGCAGGCCTCCAGCATACCTGCCGGACCGGACACAGCCACCGCGGTCAGCACCTGATGGGCGCGCCCCGAAAGCCCGCGCAGCATGGCTGCCGCATGCTGTTGATCGCGGGGCTTGCCCAGAATGACCCCATCGCAGACCACCGCCGTGTCCGACCCCAGCACAGGCAGGGAGGAGGGCCCTACGCCGGCAGCCGCCTTCTGGCGCGCCAGGCGGGCAACATAGGCATCGGCAGCCTCGCCGACGCTGGGCGTCTCATCGATGTCGACCGGGCGAACCTCGACCTCGACCCCGATGGAGGACAGCAGCTCCCGGCGACGCGGCGATGCCGACGCCAGGCACAGGACCGCAGTGGTGGACGATTCGCGCATGCAGATAGCCTCCAGATCAGCCAGTGCCAGCAAGGCGGCGCTCCATGGCCTGGAACATGGTCGTCAGCCAGGGCCAGAGTACGGCACCGATCAGCGAAGGCAGCAGGAAGGCGAGATGCATCGAGAAGGGGCCGAACAGGGTTCGCAGCCACTGCTCGACAATCTGCACCAGGCCCAGGAGCACCAGGATCAACAGCGACTGCTGGAAGAGGGAGTAGGTGCGAAAACGTGGGTAGACCAGTGCTGCCAGAAAGGCCAACAGCGAGAGTGTCAGGGCATTCTGCCCCAGGGGAGCGCCCTCGATCAGGTCCAGCAGGATGCCCAGCACGAAGCCGTGGAGTACCCCGACCCGATCGGGAGCCGACATGCACCAGTAGATGAGCATCAGCCCCAGCCAGTCGGGACGCCATATCTGCCACCCCTCGGCCAGTGGCATGACCTGAAGACAGAGTGCCAACAGCAGGGTCAACCAAACCCAGGGCAGCGCGGTGCGGGGGGTGCTCGCCATCAGTCTGACTCCTCGGCGTGCGCCGTTTCACCGCCGGATTGTCCCGCGGGAACCTGTACGGCAGGCACCGATTCACCAGGGTGCCTATCCGGGTCGGTATCCCAGGAATCATCGTCCGGCACCGCCACGGGGTCGGGCGGAAACAGCAGCAGGAAGTGGCGTGAGCGCTGCAACATGGCGACGGGAGTGGCGCTGACCCGGGCGAAGGGCTGCCCAGGATCATGCACCACCTCGCTAACACGCGCCACCGGATAACCGGCAGGAAAACGACCGGCGAGGCCCGACGTCACCAGCAGGTCACCCTCGCGAATATCGGCAGTATCCGGCACGTGCAGGACCCGCAGCTCATCATAATGGCCACTGCCCTGCAGAATGAAGCGCAGGCCATTGCGATTGACCTGCACCGGCAGGGCATGGCTGGCGTCAGCCACCATAAGGACCCGGCTTGAGTAGGCGGAAACGGCGGTTACCTGTCCGACCAGGCCCGAAGCATCCAGCACCGGCTGTCCCACGTAGACACCATTGCGGCGGCCGCGGTCGATGACCATCTGGTGATTGTACGGGTCGGGATCCAACGAAAGCAGTTCTGCGGTGATATAGGGGGATTCCTTGCGCGCCGCTGCTCCAAGCAGCTCCCGCAGGCGAACATTCTCGGCCGTGAGGCTGGACATATGCTGCACGCGATGCGAAAGATGCAGGATCTGCTCGCGCAAACGCTGATTTTCCTCCACCAGGGCACGCTGGTCGGAGAGGGCCAGGGAGCCCCAGGCCAGGACATCGCTGGGCACCGCGACCAGCCACTGGATCGGCGCCACCACAGTGGATAGCTGGGCGCGCACCTCCTCCATTCGCGTCAAGCGATGATCGGCGAACATCAGGGCGGAGGCGACCATCGCACACAGCAGCATGCGATAGCCCGGTACCGATCCATGAGAAAACAGCGGCTTAATGGCGAATCTCCCCCAGGTCTCCTCACACGCCTCGCCGGTATCAGGAAAGGTCTGAAGTCGTTACCGAGCGATCGGGCACAGGCGCGTGGAGCGCGGCAAACCTTGGGCCATGACTATCGGCTCAGGATAATGCACGGTCACCACTTCGCATCAAGCCGTCTCGACCACGCAGGCGCTTTCGAACGAGGCCTAGTCGCTGGAGAGCAGCTCGAAGGTATGACGATCGATCATCTCCAGTGCCTTGCCGCCACCCCGGGCCACGCAGGTCAGCGGATCCTCGGCGACGATGACCGGCAGCCCGGTCTCCTCGGCGATCAGCTTGTCCAGGTCACGCAGCAGGGCGCCACCGCCGGTCAGCACCAGTCCTCGCTCGGCGATATCGGACGCCAGCTCGGGAGGAGACTGCTCCAACGCACTCTTGACCGCAGCGACGATGGAAGCCAGCGTCTCCTGCAGCGCATCGAGTATCTCGTGGGAATTGAGGGTAAAGCTGCGTGGAATACCCTCTGCCAGGTTGCGCCCGCGCACGTCGATCTCGCGCAGCTCGCCGCCAGGATAGGCGCAGCCGATCTCTTCCTTGATGCGCTCGGCGGTGGCCTCGCCGATCAG
>NZ_AZQX01000306.1:0-11798 GCF_000568385.1 Halomonas sp. BC04 | reverse complement strand
GCTTCACCGATGTCTATATTCCTCCGGAAGACACCGACCTGCTGGTCATCAGCGATATCGATGACACGGTGATGTATACCGGCGTGGCAAACAAGCTGCGTATGCTCTATCGGCTGTTCGTCAAGCCGGCGCATCAGCGAACCGCCTTCCCCGGCGTGGCCGCCTTCTACCAGGCGCTCTATGTTGGCGAGAGTGAAGCGGCTCGCCGCCCGATCCTGTATGTGTCACGGGGCCCCTGGAGCATCTACGAAATGCTCGAGGAGTTCTTCCAGATGAATGCCATCCCGGTGGGGCCGATCCTGTTCCTGCGCGAGTGGGGTATTTCCTGGCGAAGGCCCTGGCCGCGCCGCGCCGAAGAGCACAAGTACGCCTTGATAACCCGGATGCTGGACCTGTTTGAAGACTTGCCCTGCGTTCTGATCGGCGACAGCGGGCAGCATGACCCCGAGGTCTATACTCGCATCGTCAAGGAGTATCCGGGGCGAGTGAAGGCCGTCTACATCCGCCGCATCGACAGCCAGGCAGACCGCGAGCGCGCCATCGAAGGCCTGCGGCAGCAGATCGCGCATACCGACTGCGAGTTGCGGCTCGCCGCCGATAGCATGGCGATGGCGGAGCATGCCCGTAACCGGGGGTTTATCTCCGAGAGCGGGCTGCAAGCGGTTCGTCGAGACTCCCGAGACGATTCGGACTAGCCTGGCAGCGGGGCTGGGTCGCGCCATGCGAGTTTAAGCCCTGCCTATCCTGCACCGTGAAACCCGCTCTGGTACGCTTTGTCCAATTCTGAGACGCCGTGATCTGCCTTGCCGGAGTGAGACCCTCGATGATCGTGCTATTGATCGCCATGCTGCTGGCCATCTTCCTGCTTCCCAACGCCTGGGCCAAGTGGGTGCTGGCGCGTCACTCCCGCGGCCGGGACGACTATCCCGGGACCGGCGCCGAACTGGCCGAGCACCTGTTGAGGCGCATGGGCATCGAGGACGTCAAGGTGGAGTTGACCGAGCAGGGCGATCATTACGACCCGCTGGAGCGGCGGGTGCGACTCTCCCGTGATCATTACGAGGGGCGCTCCCTCACCGCCGTGACGGTGGCGGCCCATGAGGTGGGACACGCGATCCAGCACCATCAGGGGTACGCGCCACTGATCGCCCGAGCCCGCCTGGTGGGTGTGGCGCAGAAGGCCGAGAAGATCGGCGCACTGCTGATGATGGCGGCGCCCTTCCTGTTCATTCTGACGCGCCTGCCGGGGGGGCTCGCCATCGTGGTGGTGGCGGCGGTGATCAGCTTCGGCACGGCGGCTCTGGTGCACCTGGTGACCCTGCCGGTGGAATTCGATGCCAGCTTCCAGCGCGCCCTGCCGCTGCTGAAGGACTACGTGCCTCCCTACGACATGCCGGGTGCCCGGCATGTGCTCACCGCCTGCGCCTTTACCTACGTGGCGGCATCGCTGGCCAGCATCCTTAACCTGGGGAGGTGGCTCGTCATCCTGCGCCGATAGCTCAATGGCTGCGCCTTGTGCTTGATCGGGCACGCCGGCGTATTCCCTTGTGGGGCGAGTGGCTTGTGCGCAAGCGGGAGCCGTTTCTACAGTTCAAGGGGTAGACATCGGCCTTCACGGAGGAGGTGCAATCATGACGACTCCCCAGGATTATGTGCGCGACAATGCCATACCGCTCGCCGGACGGAGTGACGACTATGACCGCCTGCTCGAGCAGGTGGGGGATCGTTCGCTGGTACTGCTCGGCGAAGCATCGCACGGCACCGCCGAGTTCTATCGCATGCGTGCCGAGATCACCCGGCGGCTGATCCGCGAGAAGGGCCTCGAGGCGGTGGCCGTCGAGGCCGACTGGCCCGATGCGCTGAGGCTGAACCGCTACGCCCGCGGCGACGGCAGCGATACCCTCAAGACCGCGTTCGACGACTTTCAGCGTTTTCCGCAATGGATGTGGCGCAACACCGAGGTGCGCGATTTCCTCGGTTGGCTCGAGGAGCACAACGTCGGGCGGGACCTTGCCGAGCAGGTGGGGTTCTACGGGCTGGATATCTACAGCCTGCATCGCTCGGCGGAAGCGGTGATCGAGTATCTGGAGGGCATCGACCCCGAACAGGCGCATATCGCTCGGCAGAAGTATGGCTGCCTCGATCACGGCGGCGACCCGGTGCGCTATGGCCATGATGCCACCTACGGACTCAGCCGGACCTGCGAAGATGCCGCCGTTCGACTGCTCGCGGACTTGCTCGACAAGTCCTCCAGATATCTGGGTGAGGATGGCAGGCGCTCGGCCGACGAGCAGTTCTTCGCCGAGCAAAACGCCCGGGTAGTGGTCAATGCGGAGCACTACTATCGCGCCATGTTCGGCTCACGGTGGATACCTGGAACCTGCGCGACGAGCACATGACCGACACCCTTGCCGAGCTGCGCGAGCACCTGCGTCACCAGGGCGGTCAGGGCAAGGTGGTCGTCTGGGCGCACAACTCCCATCTCGGCGATGCATCGTTCACCGACATGGGCTGGCATCGTGGCCAGCACAACGTCGGCCAACTGGTGCGCCATCGCTTCGGTGCCGACCAGGCGCTGCTGGTGGGCTTCACCACGCATACCGGTTTCGTCTCGGCGGCCAACGACTGGGATGGTCCGGTGGAGCACCGCAAGGTCAGGCCATCCATGGAAGGCAGCGTCGAGCGGCTGTTCCATGAGAGTGGGCCGGGCGACTTCTACCTGCCGCTGGGTGAACAGGCCGCGCCGTTGAAGGAGCCTTGTGGGAGCGGGCCATTGGTGTGATCTATCGCCCCGAATCGGAGCGCGTGAGCCACTACTTCAAGGCATCCGTGGCTGAGCAGTTCGACGCTGTCTTCCATGTCGACGAGACACGTGCCGTTGAGCCGCTTGACAAGGGGGAGCTCTGGCGGCCGGAAGAGATGCCGGATACGTATCCCTTTGGCGTTTAGCCCGGCCTGTTTGCCATCACCACCGCCCGGCGCGGCGCGGGATAGCCCTCCCGGGTTCGCGTCGGGTCCCTCGGGTCAAGGAAGTCGGCCAGGGACTGGAAGGTCATCCACTCGGTGGTGCGCTGCTCGTCGAGGCTGGTGACGGCTTCTTCGACAACGCGCACGTTATCGAAGCCGCAGCGCTCGAGCCATTGGCAGAGTGCCCTGGAGGAGGGCAGGAAGTAGACGTTGGGCATGGCGGCGTAGCGTTCGCCGGGCAACAGCACGGTGGTTTCGTCGCCTTCCACGACGAGGGTCTCCAGCACCAGTTCTCCCCCGGGCCGCAGGGCATCTCTCAACTGCAGCAGGTGCTCCAACGGTGCGGGACGGTGATAGAGCACACCCATGGAGAAAACCGTGTCGAAGAAGCCAAGCTTCTCGGGTACGTCTTCGATGCCCACCGGCAGGAAGTGGGTGCGTCCGCCGTCGGCGTCGCCGACGAAGTGCCTCAGCGCCTGGAACTGGTAGTAGAAGCGCGGCGAGGGGTCGATCACCAGCACGAAGGTGGCTCCTGCGCCGGCCATGCGCCAGGCGTGGTAGCCGCTGCCACCGCCGACATCGAGTACCCGCCGGCCGCGCAGGTCGGCCAGGTGTGGAGCGACCCGCTGCCACTTCCAGTCCGACCGCCACTCGGTGTCGATGTGAATGCCGGCCAGGCGGTAGGGGCCCTTGCGCCAGGGCATCAGCTTGCGCAGCAGGTTCTCGCATTGGCGGCGCTGGCTGTCGTCGAGTTCGCAGTCGACCGTCACCGTGTCGCTGTCGAGGTGTACGTCGCGCGCCTCGGGGAGAGGGGGGAGTTTGGCCACCGCCTTCTCCCAGGCCGGCAGGTCGCCGTAGCGCCGGCGGTCGAGGCCCCGGGCCAACTGCTCGGGCAGGCGGGTGAGCCAGCTCTCCAGGCCCTGGTCGATGAAGGCACGATAGAGCGGCCGCTGTTCGGCGGGAATCGCCACCTCAGGCCTCCTTGAACGCGATCAGCGAGGCGAAGTTGAGGTACTGGAACCAGGTCAGCGAGCGCGGAAAACCTGCCCGGGCCAGGCGGTCGTGATGCGCATCGAGGCTGTCCGGCACCAGTACGTTTTCCAGCGCCGTGCGCTTCTGGCTGATCTCCAGGTCGCTGTAGCCGTTGGCGCGCTTGAAGTCGTGATAGCGCTCGACTCGCCAGGCATTGTCACGCTCATCGGGATCGATGATCTTCTCCGAAAGCACCAGCACACCGCCCGGTTCCAGCGCCGCGTAAAGGCGGGCCAGCAGGGCCTCGCGATCCTCGGGGGGCAGGAACTGCAAGGTGAAGTTCAAGATCACCATGCCCGACGGCACATAGTCCAGGGTGCGGATATCCCCTTCGATCACGTCGATGGCATGCTGGGGACACTCCGTCGCAAGGGTCTCGCGGGCACGGGCAACCATCGCCGGCGAGATGTCCACCGCAGTGAGGCGGAAGGCATCGGGTGCCAGTTGGCCGGCCAGGGCCAGGCTTGCGGCACCCAGGGAGCAGCCCAAATCGTAGACGTGGGCGCCGTGGCGCAGGTGGCGCTGGGCGATAAGCCCCAGCATGCCCAGTATCTGGCCATAGCCGGGTACCGAGCGGCGGATCATGTCGGGAAAGCAGGCGACGACCTGTTCGTCGAAGGAGAATCGCGCGACCCGGTCCAGGGGTGTGGAAAAGATCGCGTCACGGTAAGATGAATGACTCATGGGGCATGCCGGAAAGTGCAGATTGGCCACTATGTTACGCGTGTCGTAGGCTGGCTGCATCAATGGACGACAATGAACACGGAGGATTCACATGAGTCATTCCCCGATCGATCAGACGGCTGCCTGGGAGGCGCTGGCGGGGCATGCCGGGGAGATGCGCAAGCGCCACTTGCGTGAGCTGTTCGATGACCCACAGCGGGGGCCGGCATTTACGCGGAAGGCGGCGGGCCTGACACTGGACATCTCCAAGCAGCGCTGGTCCGACGAAACCTTGGCGCGGCTCCTGGACCTGGCCCGGGAGGCCGACGTCCCGGAAGCCATCGGCGCGTTGCTTGCGGGGGAGCGTGTCAACGTCAGTGAGGATCGCCCGGCCCTGCACACCGCGCTGCGCCTGCCAAGCGATGCCTCGCTGGTGGTGGAAGGGGAGGACCTGGTTCCCGGGGTGCATGCCACCCTGGCAAAGCTGGAGGCCATGGTCGAGCGCTTCCACACCCGCCAGTGGCGAGGCGCTACCGGCCATCCCATACACGATGTGGTCAATCTCGGCGTCGGTGGGTCGGATCTTGGCCCGTTGATGGTGACCCACGCCCTGGCTGACTACCGGCCCGCCGACGCCGCCCATATCGACGTGCACTTCGCCTCGACCATGGATGGTTCGCAGCTGGTCGACTACCTGAGTCGCTTTAACCCCGAGACCACCCTGTTCGTGATCTCCTCGAAGTCATTCACCACCATCGATACGCTCTCCAACGCCCGGACCGCCCGTGACTGGCTTCTTGCGCGTCTCGTGCGCGATGGCAACGGCGGCGTGGACGAGGCGATGGTGATGCGCCAGCACTTCATTGGCGTCTCGGCCAAGCCGGAGAAAATGGACGAGTGGGGTATTGCCGAGTGCAATCAGCTCGAGTTCTGGGAGTGGGTAGGCGGACGCTACTCGCTGTGGGGCGCCATCGGCCTGCCCATCGCCCTGGTGGTGGGCATGCCGCATTTCCGTGACTTCCTTGCCGGCGCCCACGCCATGGATCGCCATTTTGCCGAAGCCCCCCTCGCCGACAACCTGCCGGTACTGCTGGCCCTGGCGGGCATCTGGAACGTCAACTTTCTCGATATCCGGGCCCATTCGATCCTGCCCTACGATGGCAGGCTGGAGTACTTTGCCGCCTATCTCGAGCAATTGGAGATGGAGTCCAACGGCAAGTCGGCGACCCATGACGGCCGCGAGGTCAACTATTCGACCTGCCCGGTGCTCTGGGGACAGCTTGGCCCCAACGCGCAGCATGCCTTCTACCAGCTGCTGCACCAGGGCACCCAGCCGGTGGTCTGCGATTTCATCGCCCCTCTGCGGCGCTACGACGACGTCGCCGAACCGGAGACCCGGGAGCATCTCAAGGCGCAACATCGCCTGACCCTGGCCAACTGTTTCGCCCAGTCGCGACTGCTGATGCTGGGCGATGATGCCATCAACGAGTCGGGAGAGCGCCCGGGACACAAGCGCTACCGGGGCAACCAGCCCTCCACCACGCTACTGCTCGATCGCCTGACCCCCGCTACCCTGGGGGCGCTCATCGCGCTCTATGAACACAAGGTGTTCGTGCAGGCGACGATCTGGGGCATCAATCCCTTCGACCAGTGGGGTGTGGAGCTGGGCAAGCAGATCGCCGGGGAGACCGGGGAAATCCTGGAGAAGCGTGCCGGTGGCGAGCATATGGACTCATCCACCCGGGCCCTGGTCGCGGCTGTCTGGCAGGCGGAATCGGATGACGAGAGTTGCGACAAGCACTGAGGCTCAAGGTGAGACAAGAGATGAGACGAAAGTGAAACTGGCAATGCATACAGGGTTTTGGGTATGCTGAGTACACCAAAGCGCAGGTCGAGCGCCAGCGGTGTACTCTACCTCCATGGTTTCAACAGCGGCGTTGGTTCACCCAAGGCAGCGCTGATACGGCTGGCCTGCAAGGCGCTGGGGCTGCGATGCATGACGCCGCAGCTGCCGCACCGGCCGGCGGCCGCCTATCGGCTTGCCGAGGCATGCCTTGGTGAGCTGGGGCCGAAGCCCCTGGTAGCCGGCAGTTCCCTGGGCGGGTTTCTGGCCACCTGCCTGGCGGAGCGACATGACCTGCCCGCCGTGGTCATCAATCCGGCGATACGGCCGGGTCGCCTGGTGGCCGACTGGATCGATGAGGTGTTCGTCAACGAGCACACTGGTGAGCGCTTTGCCATCGAATCGGGCCACGTCGAGGAGCTGGTGAGCCTCACGCCGCTGTCGGTCTCGCCCGAGCGCTATCTGCTGCTGCTGGGTACGGCCGACGAGAGCCTCGACCCGGCGGACGCCTTCGATCTCTACCACGGTGCCCGGACCATACTGCACCCCGGTGGCGATCATGCCTTCGGCATGCTGGCGGAGTATCTTCCAGCGATTCTCGCCCACGGTGGCTACCGCCTGGAGCACGGGCGCATTTCCGATCAGGATCTGGATATGGACGACGCATGACACAATACAGTGCCAGCTCAATCGAAGTACTCTCCGGCCTTGACCCGGTGCGCAAGCGCCCCGGCATGTATACCGACACCACCCGCCCCAACCACCTGATCCAGGAAGTGATCGACAACAGCGTCGATGAGGCGCTGGAGGGTCATGCCCGGGAAGTGGCCGTTCGTCTGCTGGAGGATGGCGGCATCGAAGTCAGCGATGACGGCCGCGGCATGCCCATCGACATGCACCCTGAACACGGTGTCACGGGCATCGAACTGATCCTGACCCGGCTCCACGCCGGCGGCAAGTTCTCCCAGTCCAGCTACCGTTTCTCCGGTGGCCTTCACGGCGTCGGCGTCTCGGTGGTCAACGCCCTGTCGCGTCGCCTGGAAGTCGAGGTGCTGCGCGACGGCAGCCGATACGCCATGGCCTTCGAGCATGGCGAAAAGGTGTCCGAACTGGCGGTGACCGGCAGTGTGGCCAAGCGGGTCACGGGTACCATCGTGCGCTTCTGGCCTGACCTCAGCTATTTCGACAGCCCCCGGCTGGCCATGGGCCGGCTCCAGCATCTGCTGCGGGCCAAGGCTGTGCTCTGTCCCGGGCTCAAGGTTACCCTGGTCGAGGCCGACGGTGCCGAGAGTGTCTGGCAGTACGAGGATGGCCTGCGTGACTACCTGGCCCAGGCCACCGACGGCTACGAGGTGCTACCGGCCTCGCCCCTGATCGGCCATTTCGCCGACGCCGAACAGGCGGTGGACTGGGCGATTCAGTGGCTGCCCGAGGGCGGTGAGCCGCTGATGGAGAGCTACGTCAACCTGATCCCCACGCCACAGGGCGGTACCCACGTGAATGGCCTGCGTTCGGGCCTGCTCGATGCCCTGCGTGAATTCTGCGAATACCGCAGCCTGCTGCCCCGGGGGGTCAAGCTCACCGCCGACGACCTCTGGGAGCGTGTCTCCTACGTGCTGTCGGTGAAGATGCTGGACCCCCAGTTCGCCGGCCAGACCAAGGAGCGTCTGTCGTCGCGTACCGTGGCGGCTTTCGTTGCCGGGGTGGTCAAGGACGCCTTCTCGCTGTGGCTCAACCACCATGTCGACCAGGCCGAGGCACTGGCCGAGCTGGTGATCAATGCCGCCCAGCGGCGCCAGAAGAGCGCCAAGAAGGTGGCGCGCAAGAAGGTCACCTCGGGGCCGGCCCTGCCGGGCAAGCTGGCTGACTGCTCGGGGCAGGATCCGGCTCAGGGCGAGCTCTTCCTGGTGGAAGGGGACTCGGCCGGGGGCAGCGCCAAGCAGGCACGCAACCGCGAGACCCAGGCGATCCTGCCGCTGCGCGGCAAGATCCTCAACACCTGGGAGGTCGAGTCCCACGACATCTACGGCTCCCAGGAGGTCCACGACATTGCCGTGGCGGTGGGGATGGACCCGGGCAGCGACGACCTCTCCAAGCTGCGCTACCACAAGATCTGCATTCTGGCCGATGCCGATTCCGACGGCCTGCATATCGCCACCCTGCTCTGCGCGCTCTTCGTGCGCCACTTCCCCACGCTGGTGGATGCCGGCCATGTCTACGTGGCCATGCCGCCGCTCTACCGCATCGACCTGGGCAAGGAGGTGCACTATGCCCTGGACGAGAGCGAGAAGGCGGCGATCCTGCGGCGCCTGGAAGGCAAGCGCGGCACGGTGAACGTGCAGCGCTTCAAGGGGCTGGGCGAGATGAGCCCGTTGCAGTTGCGCGAGACCACCATGGCGGTGGAGACCCGGCGCCTGGTGCAGCTCACCCGAGAGGTCGGCGACGGCACCATGGAGATGATGGACATGCTGCTGGCCAAGAAGCGTGCCGGCGACCGCAAGAGTTGGCTCGAAGACTATGGCAACCTGGCGGATATCGAAGTCTGATGCGACTTCGCCGGAAGCTGAAAGCCGTCGGGGTAAGCAGAAAGAGATACCGAGGCTAGCGGCGCCGGGGACAGGTCCAAGGGGAGGTCCGATGCCAGGGATGGCATCGGTAGCGCCCAGGGAGGGGTTCACAGCGCCTCCCCTAGGACCGGTCGCCCGATCAGCCGCGATGTAAAGTCACCGGCACTGATGAGCTGGCAGAGGGTTTATCCCTCGACGATTCCACGATCGCGAATAAGGTCAACATGCTATGACCATGGATATCCAGGTCGCAGAGGGCGACGTCGAGCGTCTCTCGCTGCGCGAATACACCGAGAAGGCGTATCTCGACTACTCGATGTACGTGATTCTCGACCGGGCGCTGCCACATATCGGCGACGGCATGAAGCCGGTGCAGCGACGCATCATCTACGCCATGCGCGAGCTGGCGCTGGGGGCCAACGCCAAGTACAAGAAGTCGGCGCGCACCGTCGGCGACGTGCTGGGCAAGTTCCACCCCCACGGTGACAGCGCCTGCTACGAGGCGATGGTGTTGATGGCCCAGCCTTTCAGCTACCGCTACCCGCTGGTGGATGGCCAGGGCAACTGGGGCAGCCCCGACGATCCCAAGTCCTTCGCGGCGATGCGCTATACCGAGGCACGCCTGTCGAAGTTCGCCGAGGTGCTGCTCGCCGAGCTGGGCCAGGGCACCGTGGACTGGACCCCGAATTTCGACGGCACCATGAACGAGCCGGTGGTGCTGCCGGCGCGCCTGCCTCATGTGTTGCTCAATGGCGGTACCGGCATCGCCGTGGGCATGGCCACCGATATACCGCCGCACAATGTCAGCGAAGTGGTCGAGGCCACCTGCCACCTGCTGCGCAATCCGGATGCCACCACGTCGGACCTGGTCGAATTCCTGCCCGCCCCCGACTTCCCCTCTCAGGCCGAGATCATCACTCCCCGTGCCGACCTGCGCAAACTCTACGAGTGCGGCCGCGGCTCGGTGAAACTGCGGGCCCGCTACGTCCTGGAGGAGGGCAAGATCGTGGTCACCGCGCTGCCTTACCAGGTCAGCGGCTCCAAGATACTGGAGCAGATCGCCGCCCAGATGAACGCCAAGAAGCTGCCCATGGTGGCGGACCTGCGCGACGAGTCGACACATGAGGACCCGACGCGGCTGGTGATCGAGCCCCGCTCAAACCGGGTCGATATCGAGGCGTTGATGGCACACCTGTTCGCCACCACCGATCTCGAGAAGAACGTTCGCGTCAATCTCAACGTCATCGGCCTCGATGGCCGGCCCAGGGTGATGCCGCTGCCCGACATGCTGGGTGAGTGGTTGCGCTTTCGCCGTGCCACGGTGCGCCGCCGGCTGGAGCACCGCCTGGGCAAGGTGGAGGACCGGCTGCATATCCTCGATGGCCTGCTGGCGGCCTACCTCAATCTCGACGAGGTGATCCGCATCATCCGCGAGGAGGATGAACCCAAGGCCGAGCTGATGCGCGCCTTCGCGCTCAGCGATCGCCAGGCCGAAGCGATACTCGAACTGCGCCTGCGTCACCTGGCCAAGCTCGAGGAGATGAAGATCCGTGGCGAGCAGGATGCCCTGGAGGAGGAGCGCAAGCGCCTTCAGGAACTGCTCGGCAATGAAGCCGCCTTGACCGACCTGATCGAGGAGGAGATCCGCGAGGCGGGGCGTGAGCATGGCGATGCGCGCCGTGCACCGATCGTCGAGCGCGAGGAATCCAGGGCGCTGTCCGAGGTCGAGCTGATGGGGGCCGACCCCATCACCGTGGTGCTCTCCGAAAAGGGCTGGATTCGTGCCGCCAAGGGCCACGACATCGACCCCGAAGGGCTCTCCTACAAGTCAGGCGACAGCTTTGCCCTGGCGGCCCGGGGCAAGACGAATCAGCCGCTGGTGCTGCTCGACGACACCGGGCGTGCCTATACCCTGGCGGCACACAACCTGCCCAGCGCCAGGAGTCAGGGCGAGCCGGTGACCGGGCGAGCGAACGTGGTGGCGGGGGCCCACATGGCCGGGGTGATGCTGGCACCACCCTCCACCCGATACCTGCTTGCCTCCGATGGCGGATATGGCTTCGTGGCGCGCCTCGAGGACCTGACCGGCAAGAACAAGTCGGGAAAATCGGTGCTCTCGGTACCCAAGGGTTGCCGAGTCATGGCACCGGTACAGGTGCCGGAGGGGCAGGGGTGCTACGTGGCGGCGGTATCCAACGAGGGGCGCCTGCTGCTATTCCCGCTGGATCAGTTGCCCGAGATGTCCAAGGGCAAGGGCAACAAGATGATCGATATACCCGGCGCCCGCGCCGCTCGACGCGAGGAACTGGTACGCGATATCACCGTGCTGCCGGAAGGGGCGGCGCTGGTGATCCATGCCGGCAAGCGCAAGTTGACGCTCAAGGCGGCCGAGCTGGATTACTATCGGGGGGAGCGCGGCCGTCGCGGCAGCAAGCTGCCCCGTGGCCTGCAGAAAGTGGATCGGCTTGAAAGCCTGGAGCCGGGAGCTTGAATCGGAAAGTAGGGCGACCCTGGACCCGAATATTGGCGGTGCGGCGGCGGCGGGGGCAGGTCTGAGTGGAGGTCCGATTCCAGGGAAGGAATCGGTAGCGCCCAGGGACGGGTTCACAGCGCCTCCACGAGGGCCTTGCCTCGGGAAAGCCGCCGCAACCAGCGTATTTCGCACGCACGGATTTTGAGGCAACCATGACACGACGACTGCTGATTCGCGCCACCGGCGCGGCACG
>NZ_AZQX01000305.1:0-5104 GCF_000568385.1 Halomonas sp. BC04 | reverse complement strand
CAAGGCCGAGCTGATCACGGATCTTGCTGTTGGCACCGTCGGCCACCAGCAGGTAGTCGCAGGTCAGGCGATAGTCGCCGTCTTCCGTGCTGACCAGCACCTCGCTGCGCTCGGGGCGGCTGTCGACCTCGGTCACCTTGTGCTTCCAGCGCAGGTCGATCCGCTCGGCGAGCTCGTCGGCGCGATCGACCAGATACTCCTCGAAGTAGTACTGCTGCAGGTTGATGAAGGCCGGCATGCGGTGGCCCTCTTCCGGCAGCAGGTTGAAGTCGTAGACTTCCCGCTCCTTGAAGAACACCCGGCCGTGCTGCCAGGTCACGCCCTTGTCGATCATCGGCTGGCCACAGCCCAGGCGATCGAGGATCTCCAGGGTACGCTTGGCGAAGCAGATGGCGCGTGAGCCGACGCTGACGGTGTTGTTGTCATCGAGCACGACGCAGTCGATGTCCTGCTGGGCCAGGTCGATGGCCATGGCCAGGCCGGTGGGGCCGGCGCCGACGATCACCACCGGGCAGTGGCGCACGTCATCGCGGTCGAGTTCCGGTGGGCGTCGATACGGGTAGACGGGATTCTTGTAGGTAGATGGCATGCTTCCTCCGACCGCGGCAGGTCGGACCCTGGGTCGACCTGCCGCAGGCGCCGCTAGCCGGATAAGGCTTCGGCGAGGTTGGTAGTAATGTCTTACTGTTTCTCGACCACTTCCTGCAGCGAGTGCCACATGGCGGTGTCGCGCTCGGCGGTCCAGATCCGCGGATCCGGGTACTCGCCGCCCGCCTCGTCATAGCAGCGGGTGATGTCGAAGGGTACGCAGTGATCGAAGATCACCCAGTGGCCGTACTTTGGCTTGAGCAGGGCGTAGGTCTCGGCATAGCACTCGGAAAGCGGCTTGCCGGCCGCCTTGCCCGCCTTGACGCTTTCATACATGTCATTGAGGAAGTCGCGGGTACCCTGGATCGCTTCCTGGCACTGCTCGGGGGTTTGCAGCGCCTCGCCGCGCCCCGGTACCAGCTTCTGCGGGGCCATCGCCTGCAGGCGGTCGAGGGTGGCCGGCCAGTATTCGTGATAGGCGTCGCCGGTGTAGGGGGTGGCGCCATATTCGACCAGGTCTCCGGAGAACATCACCTTCTCCTCGGGCAGCCAGACGATGGTGTCGCCCTTGGTGTGGCCGCGTCCCAGGTGGATGATGCGCACCTCGCGCTTGCCCATGTAGACCGTCAGCTCCTCCTTGAAGACGATGTTGGGCCAGGTCAGGCCGGGTACGGAGTCGACGCCCTTGAACAGGCGGGGGAAGCGGCCGACCTCGGACTCATAGTCCTGCTGGCCGCGCTCGACGATCAGGTCGTAGGTGTGCTGGCTGGCGTAGATGTTCTCGGGGTCGTAGGCGGAGGCACCCAGCACGCGCACGGCGTGGTAATGGGTCAGAACCACGTGCTTGATCGGCAGGTCGGTGATCTCGCGGATCCGACGGATGACATCCTGAGCCATGATCGGGGTGGCCTGGGTATCGATCACCATCACACTGTCGTCGCCGATGATGACACCGCTATTGGGGTCGCCCTCGGCGGTATAGGCGTAAAGGCCTTCGGCCAGCTTGGTAAAGCTGATCTGCTTCTCTTCGGTATCGGCGTGGGACGCGAATTTCTTGCTCATGGTTCCTCTCCAATGTCTCGTCGGGGGCATCTGGCCAGGTGCACGGGAACAGCCGGTCTCGACCCGATCTGGCGTGTCAGGTTGAACCGAGCATAGTTGCTTTTGAAACTATATGTCCAGCGGTCCCGGAATTGGTTTCACGCCCAGCTGCGAGAGGAATGGCAAAAAATTGCTTAAGATCATGGATTTCTTTGGTTTTTAATACCTAAGTCTAATACGAATTTTCGGCAAATTAGTTGCAGGGGAGAGTAACTGCGGTCATGGTGACAGCGGAGAATACGCAGACTGAAGCTTCTGGCCGACGATTGCCGGAGCCCAGTCGACAGGATCGTAATTCGGCGCATGTCGCCCCGTGACGACGTAGGAGCACAACATGAACAAGACAACTCGCCTGATGGTCGGCGCCGTGGCGGCGCTCGGCCTAGGCTTCGGCACCCCGGTACTGGCCCAGACAACCATCACCGTGAGCACCTGGGGCGGCCCCAATCATGGGGTCAACACCATCGTCTGGCCGACCTGGAAGGCGTGGATCGAAGAGGCCACCGAAGGCCGCGTGACCGTCGATGTCGTGCATGACATGGGGCCTCCAGCGGCACAGATGGAGATCGTTGCCGACGGTATCGCCGACGCCAGCTGGATCTTCCATGCCCACATGGCGGGCCGCTTCCTGGCCACGCAGCTGCCGGAATTCCCCACCTTCGAGGAGTTCTCTTCCGAGGATGCCGCCGCCGCCTACTGGCATACCCATCAGGCGCACCTGGCCCAGGCCAACGAGCACCGTGGCATCGACGTGATGGGCATGGGGGTACACGGCCCGGGTCAGATATTCACCCGTGAGCAGGTCGACAACCTCGACGGCCTTTCCGGCAAGCGCCTGCGTGTCGGTGGCGGTGTGATGAGCGGCCTGGCCGATGCCATGGGCGTGACCGGTGTCGCACTGCCGCCTACCGGCGTCTACGAAGCGGCCTCCCAGGGCGTGGTCGACGGCGCCATGCTGACCCTGGAAAGCCTGCGCAGCTTCCGGGTTGTCGAGGTGGCACCGCACACCCTCACCGTGGATGGCGGCTTCTATCGCGGCAGCTTCGCCATCATCATGAACCCGATGATCTGGGACCAGATATCCGCAGAGGATCGCGAGGCGATCGAAGCGGTTTCCGGTGAGCACCTGTCCCGTCTGTTCGGCTACATGATGGATGTCTCCGACGAGAGCGGCGTGGAGTTCGGCAAGGAGCACGGTGCCACCTTTACCCAGGTACCCGAGGAAGATGTCGAGATGCTGCGCGGCGTGACCGAGGAGCTCATCGCCGAGTGGTCCACCGCCGTGGAAGATCGCGGTGTCGATGCCGATGCCGCACTCGAGCACTTCCGCGAGCAGCTTGCCCTGGCCGCCGAGAGCGAAGGCATCGCCGACCGCGTGGTGCGCCAGTAACGTCCCGGCTAGCGGAGTCTTATCATGCCGACCTCGTCGACACTCTGGTTACGGGTCGGCCGTGTCATGCAGCTGGGGTTGGAGGGGGTGGCGGGCGCCACCCTCTTCGCCATGATGCTGCTGACCACGGCGGACGTGACCGGTCGCTACTTCTTCAATTCGCCGATTCTCGGCACTGTCGAGCTGACTCAGCTGATGCTGGCGGCGGTGGTGTTCCTGTCGCTGCCAGTGGTGTGCTGGCGTGAGGAGCACGTCAGCGTCGACCTGCTCGACACTATCTTTCCGTCCCGCCTGATCTGGATCCGCCAGGTGATCGTCAACTTGATCGTCACTGCTGCCTTGTGGGTGATGGCGCAGCGAGTCTGGGCGCTGGGTGTGCGTGCCATGGAGTGGGGTGACGTGACCGAGTTCCTGCGCATTCCCAACGGGTACCTGATTTTTCTGATTTCCACCATGCTGGCGGTGTCGGCGCTGCTGACGTTGCTGCGAGCCGTGCTCTACTTCCTCGAGGGTATCAATGTGCTCGAGCGCGGTGGTCCGCTCAGTCCTGAGAAAGGCAAGGGAGGCGATAAATGATTGAAGCACTCTACGGGTTCGCCGCCCTGCTGCTGCTGGCGTTCCTGCGTGTGCCGCTGGCCTTTGCCATGGGCATCGTCGGTTTCGGGGGGTTCTACTACCTGACCGGCAACTGGAATGCCGCCGAGGCCATGGCGGCGCGGCGGGTGGTGGATACCGCCATGGACTACGGTCTGTCGGTGATCCCGCTGTTTATCCTCATGGGCAACTTCGTCTCCCATGCGGGGCTGTCGGATGCCCTGTTCCGCGCCTCGAACGGTTTCCTGGGCCACCGCAAGGGCGGCCAGGCCATGGCCACCATCGTCGCCTGCGGCGGCTTCAGCGCCATCTGCGGCTCCAGCCTCGCCACCTGTGCCACCATGGGGCGCGTGGCCATGCCGCAGATGCGCAAGTATGGCTACAAGGACTCGCTGGCTGCGGCCTCCATTGCCGCCGGCGGTACCCTGGGCATCCTGATCCCGCCCAGCGTGATGCTGGTGATCTACGGTATTCTCACCGAGACGAGCATTCGTGAGCTGTTCGCCGCCGGCTTCATTCCCGGCATCCTGGGGGTATTCCTGTACCTTGGCGCTGTAAAGTGGGTCATGTGGCGCGACCCCGAGGCGGGGCCCGCCGGCGAGAAGGTGCCCTGGCCCGAGCGCATGAAGGCACTCAAGAGCGTGGGCAGCACCCTTGGGCTGTTCGTGCTGGTGATCGGCGGTATCTACCTGGGCGTGTTCACCCCCACCGAGGCCGCGGGGATCGGCGCGGCAGGTGCCTTCGTCATCGCCCTGGCGCGGCGTGCGCTGACGCCCCAGGTGTTGATGAACGTGCTGATGGACACGGTGCGGACCACCGCCATGCTGTTTGCCGTGATTCTTACCGCACTGATATTTGCCAACTTCATCAACCGTGCCGGGCTGCCCAGCGACCTGCTGGCCTTCGTCAACGGGCTTGATATCGCGCCCTTCATGGTGATTCTGGTGATACTCGCCATCTACATCCTGCTGGGCTGCGTCTTCGAGAGCATGTCGATGCTGCTGCTCACCGTCCCGGTATTCTTCCCGGTAGTGGCGGGCCTGGGCTATGACCTGGTGTGGTTCGGCATCCTGGTGGTGATCGTGATCGAGATCAGCCTGATCACGCCACCGGTGGGGATGAACGTCTTCGTGCTGCGTGCGGTATTGCCGGACGTGAGCACGGGGACGATCTTTCGTGGCGTGACGCCGTTCTGGGTGGCCGGCATGTTCCGCGCATTGCTGGTGCTGATCTTCCCGGCTATTGTGCTGTTCCTGCCGCAACTGCTCTATTGATTTCTCTATTGGTTTCAGATCTGGCATGGGGTGAGGAGAGCCGCGATGAACATGGAAGATACCCAAGCTGACACCGCCAGGGATGGCGTCGTCGGCACCGAAGGGCCGTCGACAAAGCCGGAGCTGGATCTCAACCAGTTCCTGCCCTATCGACTCA
>NZ_AZQX01000304.1:0-10442 GCF_000568385.1 Halomonas sp. BC04 | reverse complement strand
CTACCTGTCGGAAGATGCCATGGGCAGCAAGTTCGGCCGCGACCTGCGCAGCGAGGATCTCAACTTCGGCTACGGCGTGGAGTTCCAGGTGGAGTCCTACCTACGGCATCAAGGCGATACCTTCTCGAGCTCCTTCGATGCCAACACCTATCTGCTGATGACCAAGGCCCTCGACTATTTCGACCCGGCCGCGGTACACGGCGGCGTCCTGGCGAAGGCGGTGAAGCCGGCGCAGTGCCCCTTCCTGGTGGTCAGCTTCACCAGCGACTGGCGCTTTCCCCCCTCCCGCTCCCGGGAGCTGGCCAACGCCTTGATCCGGGCCGGCAAGTCGGTCAGCTATGTGAACATCGACTCTCCCCACGGCCATGACGCCTTCCTCCTGCCGGAGCCACGCTATCAGGCCGTCTTCGCCGCCTTCATGTCCCGTGCGGCCCGGGAACTGGGCCTGGAGGAGCGCTCATGATGCGAGCCGACCTGGAACTGATTCACCGCTGGATCCCCAAAGGAGCGCACATCCTCGACCTGGCCTGCGGCGACGGCACCCTGCTCGAGGCGTTGGCCCGGGACAAGGGGGTCAGCGGCTATGGCCTGGAGATCGACCCGGCGGGCATCACCGCCTGCATCGAAAAGGGCGTCAACGTCATCGAGCAGAACCTCGACGAGGGCCTGGTGAATTTCGAGGATGACACCTACGATCTGGTGGTCATGACCCAGGCGCTTCAGGCGCTGCGCCGCCCCGACCGGATGCTCGACGAGATGCTGCGGGTCGCCGACGAGTGCATCATCACCTTCCCCAACTTCGCCTACTGGCGGCACCGGGTACATCTCGGCATCCGCGGCTACATGCCGGTCTCCAAGACGCTGCCCCATGCCTGGTATGACACCCCCAACATTCACCTGTCGACCTTCAACGACTTCGAGCACCTGTGTCGCGAGAAGGGGCTGGCGATCACTGACCGGGCCGTGGGGATACGCGATCATGAAGGTCACTGGGCCTCGCGGCTCTGGCCCAACCTGTTCGGCGAAATCGCCATCTTCCGCATCAGCCGGCAGCGGGAATGAGCCCGGACCCGGCACTTCCGCGACAGCCCTGACTGCGACAAGAGACTGCGACAAGAGGGAATCACGATGAGATATCGAACCGCTCTGCATTGCCTGTCTGGTGTGCTGCTCCTCTGCCTGGCGCTACCCTTGCAGGCCCAGCAGTACGAAAAGGTGGGCGACTACCAGGTACACTACAGCGCCGTCAGCACCAGCTTTCTCAGCGCGGATGTGGCTGCGGAGCATGGCATCCAGCGCAGCCCCGCCATGGCGCTGGTCAATGTCAGCGTGCTCGAAGAACTCGAGGATGGCACCCTGCGGGCGGTAAACGCCCCGGTCAGCGGCAAGGTCGGCACGGTGGGCGATAGCTCCCCGACCCCTCTCTCCTTCCGCTCGCTGCGTACCGGCGACAGTGTGTCGCAGATTGCGGTCTTCCGTATCATCGAAGACGAACCCATGCGCTTCGACCTCGAGGTACGCCACGACCGCAACCAGCCACCGGCCGAGGTCGGTTTCATCCAGCGATTCACCATCGACCGGTGAGCCCAGCGCCTGCCACCATCATCGCTCGACGCTCTCAGCTCGACGCCACCTCGGCACTGGGTCTACGCCTGCCCGACGGACGCGACGTGCTGCTGGTGACGGTGCACGGGCGCATCAGCGCCTTCGTCAATCGCTGCCCCCACCAGGGGGTCGCGCTGCAGGCGGCGCCGAACGTCTTTCTCGAAGCGGGCGGGGAACTGATCCAGTGCGCCATGCACGGCGCCCTGTTCCTGCCCGAAACCGGGGAATGCGTCTTCGGCCCCTGCCAGGGGCGCTACCTGGAACCGCTAGCGATTTCAGTCGATGCCGAGGGCCATATCCAGCTGGCGGGTGAGTGAAACGGGCAGCGCCTCGGCCAGCCGAATCGCGTGCGGCGCCCCCTCGAGGCAGTCCACCCGGCAGCCATGAGCCAGAATTTCCACCCCGCGTTCCGCTGCCTCGCCCAGTGCCAGGGCATAGGCGGGGTCGAGGTGTGAGGCGGCGGCCACGTCACCGATGCCGGTATGGGCCACACAGAAAAGCAGTACCGCCCGGTGGCCCTGGGCCACGAGATCCCCCAGCACCCCCAGGTGTCGTCGCCCCCGCTCGCTCACCGCATCGGGGAAGTAGCCATGGCCATCGCTCTCCTTGAGGGTCACCTGCTTGACCTCGACGAAGGCGGCTCCCCACTGCGGGTCGTCCAGGCGGAAATCGAGTCGGCTCGCGACTTTTCCCCCGTCCGTTGTCACCTTCGCCTCGCGCTTCAGCGTCGCATAGCCCGCCAGTGTCGCCACCCTCCCCGCGAGCAGCGCCTCTTCGACGATGCGGTTGGCCCGCCCGGTATGCACCGAGGCGAGCGCCAGACTACCGTCCTGCTGTGGCAGCTCGATCAGTTCCCAGGTCCAGGCCAGCTTGCGCGCCGGATTATTGCTGGGCGCCAGCCAGACGCGGCAGCCCGGCACGTTCACCGCACGCATGGAGCCGGTATTGGGACAATGGGCAACCACCTCGCGCCCGTCGGCAAGGCGCACATCGGACAGGAAACGCTTGTAGCGTCGCAGCAGGATGCCGGGCACCAGCTCGGGATAGTCCATGGAAAAACCTCCGCGTCAGTACAGCACTCGCGACGACTGGCGAGCCAGAAAGCGCTCGAGCCGGGCCACCGCCTCCTCGAGCCGAGCGATACCGGTGGTGAAGGCGATGCGCACGTGGTGCTCGCCCCCCTTCAGCGCAAAGTCGATGCCTGGCGTGATCGCCACGTTCTCCTCCTCAAGCAGCTGCCGGCAGAAGGTCTGGCTGTCGCGGCTATAGCGGGAGATATCCAGCCACAGGTAGAAGGCGCCCTGGGGCGGCAATGAGGGCGCCAGCCCCAGCCGGGAAAGTCCGCTCAGCAGCGCATCGCGCCGACGCCCCAGCTCGACACGACGCGACTCGAGGATATCGCGACACTCAGGCGTGAAGGCAGCCAGCGCCGCGTGCTGGGCCGGAGTGGAGGCCGCCAGGAACACGTTCTGGGCCAGGCGGGTGAGCGGTTCCACTGCCGCCTCGGGCGCCAACAGCCAGCCCAGGCGCCAGCCGGTCATGCCGAAGTACTTGGAGAAGCTGTTGACCACGAAGGCATCGGGGGTGATTGCGGCCACCGACAGCGGCGAGATGTCGTAGCAGAGCCCCTGGTAGATCTCATCCACCAGCAGTTCACCACCACGAGCCGCCACGCTGTCGGCAACCGCCGCGAGCTGTGCCCCATCGAGCATATGGCCGGTAGGGTTGGAGGGGGTGGCGAGCATCGCCAGGCGCGTGTCATCACGCCAGTGTTGCTCGACCAAGGCCACATCCAGCTGCCAACCGCTTTCTGGGCCCACCGGCACGGCATCCACCTCGGCGCCGGCCAGGGCCATGAAGTGGCGATTGCAGGGGTAGTTGGGATCGGCCATCAGCACCCGGTCGCCGGGCCCGGCCAACAGCTGGCTGGCCAGCAGCAGGGCCCCGGAGGCGCCAGGGGTGACCAGAATCCGCGATGGATCCACCACGGCGCCGAAGTGCTCGGCGTAGTGGCCGGCGATCGCCTCGCGCAGCGCCGGTAGCCCCGCWGCCGGCGTATAGCGGGTGTACCCCGCCGCCAGCGCCTGCTGGCCGGCGGCGAGCACCGGTTCCGGCGTGGCAAAGTCAGGCTCGCCCACCTCCAGGTGTATGACATCGTGCCCCGCTGCCTCACGGGCCTGGGCGATCTCCAGCAGGTTCATCACACGGAAAGGGGCAACACGATCGACCCGCGAGTTCCACGACATGACTGACTCCCGATTGAAATTTCCAGGCCTGACGGGGAACCTTTCGCCGCCGGGCTTTCCAAGGTAGATTCTATCTTTTTTCAAGACCGTCGCGCAGGCCGCTCCCTCGCCAGCATTGCCAAGGTCGCTATTGCAAAGGCGGCGTTTTTCCGCTAAACAAGCATGCCTTTGGCGTGAGATACCTTGCAGAGTATCGGAGCGGGTATTGATCAGCAGTCACTAAAGTTAAAGAGGCAGTCCCATGCCAGTAGCAGACAAGAAAACGGAAGCGCCCAAGAAATTCACCCCGTACGAGCCAGCATCGGGTGAAGAGTACATGAACGAGCAACAGCTGGAGCACTTCCGACAGATCCTGCTGGGCTGGAAACAGGAGCTCATGGAAGAGGTAGATCGCACCGTGCGCCATCTGCAGGAAGAGGCGAACAACTATGCCGATCCGGCCGATCGTGCCACTCAGGAAGAGGGCTTCAGTCTCGAACTGCGCACGCGGGACCGGGAGCGCAAACTGCTCAAGAAGATCAATGAAACCCTCGACAAGATCGACGAGGACGACTATGGCTTTTGCGAGGCCTGCGGCGTCGAGATCGGCATCCGCCGGCTTGAGGCCCGCCCCACAGCGACACTGTGCGTGGACTGCAAGACCCTGGCCGAGCTCAAGGAAAAGCAGCTCGGCGGTTGAGTCGCCAAACCATCCCTGCTGTCGCGACGGGCACCCCAGGGTGCCCGTTTGCGTGACGACCGCCCTCATCGGGAGTCATCCATGACCCCTTATCGCGGCCGCTTCGCCCCCACCCCATCCGGCGCGCTGCACTTCGGCTCATTGATCGCCGCCCTGGCCAGTTTCCTCGATGCCCGTCGGGCGGGCGGCCAGTGGCTGCTGCGCATCGAGGACATCGACCCGCCACGCTGCCCTCCCGGGGCCGCCGATACCATTCTGCGCCAGCTCGAGGCCTTCGGCCTCCACTGGGATGGTCCGATCCGCTGGCAAAGCGAGCGCAACGAGGCCTATGCCGCCGCCCTGGAGCGCCTGAGGTCACAGGATCTCGCCTACCCCTGCAGCTGTTCACGCAAGCAGTGGCGCGACTTTCCTATCTACCCCGGCTGGTGTCGGCAGGGCCTGCGGGAGCCCGACAAGCCATCGGCCTGGCGACTGCGCAGCGACAAGGGGCTGCGTCCGGTCACATGGCAGGATAGGCTGTTCGGGACCCAGTGCTTCGATCCGGTTGAATTGGGCGACGTGGTGCTCAAGCGCAAGGATGGCCTCTGGGCCTACCAGCTGGCCGTGGTGGTCGATGATGCCGACCAGGGCATCACCGATGTGGTGCGTGGCTTCGACTTGCTCGACAATACGCCCTGGCAGCGCCAGTTGCAGCATGCCTTGGGCCTGCCTGAACCGCGCTACCTGCACCTGCCCCTGATCATGAATCGCGACGGCCAGAAGCTCTCCAAGCAGAACCTGGCGCCGGCGCTCCCCGTGTTGGAAAGGGCGGTGCGCCCGCTGCTGCATCGTGCCCTGGCAGCACTGGATCAGGCACCGCCCGATTCGCTGGCCACCGCCCCCGCTGGCGAGCAGCTCGACTGGGCCATTGCCCACTGGGAAGTGGACCGCATTCGCCCCGAGGCCACCCGACAAGCTGCCGCTGCCGACATGGCCGCCACCGACCCATCCTGAACGAGGAGCACGCTGTGTACGTCTATCGCATCATGCTGCTGCTGGTGTTCGGGGGCTACCTGCTCTCGCCGCTGTTGATGAGCGGCTGGTCCAGCCCGGGGGTGGCCTGGTACCGGCCCTTCGTCATCTGGGGAATACTCATCGCGCTGACGCTATGGCTGGAGCAGAAAAGGAAGCTGGATGAACAATAGCCTGGCCAGCGTCTTCGCCCTGGGCACCAGCTACCTGCTGCTGATGTTCCTGTGTGCCCTGGCGGTGGAGCGCGGCTGGATCGGCCGACGCATTACCCGCCACCCTGCCGTCTATACCCTGGCGTTGGGGGTGTATGCCAGCGCCTGGGCCATCTACGGCAGCCTGGAGCTGGCCGCCAGCGACGGGTACGGCTACCTCGCCTACTACCTGGGCGTGGCCGGCGCCTTCCTGCTGGCGCCGGTCCTGCTGGTCCCCATCCAGCGCATGACCCACACCTACCAGCTCTCCTCCCTGGCCGACCTCTTTGCCTTTCGCTTTCGCTCGCGCTGGGTCGGCACACTGGTAACGGTCATCAGCCTGCTGGCGGTACTCCCCCTGCTGGCACTGCAGGTACAGACCCTGGGCGATGCCATCTACCTGATGACCAATGCCGCCTCGCCAGCCCTCCTGGCGCTGGCCTTCAGTGGCATGATCGCCCTGTTCGCCATGCTCTTCGGTACCCGCCACAGGCACCAGTACGCTCGGCATGACACGCTGCTTACGGTCATCGCCTTCACCTCGCTCATCAAGCTCGGTGCCATGCTGGTCCTGGGCGGCATCGCGCTATTCGTCGTCTTCGATGGCCCGGCCGACCTGCAGCTCTGGCTGGATGGCCCCGGCCAGGCCCATCAGGCGGGCGTGGCCCAACCCGATCCGGCCCATTGGCGCACCCTGCTGCTGCTGTTCTTCGCCGCGGCACTGCTGATGCCGCATATCTTCCACATCACCTTTGCCGAGACGCTATCGCGGCATACCCTGCTCCAGGCCAGCTGGTCCCTGCCGCTGTTCCTGCTGCTGATGGCGATACCGGTGCCGCTGATCCTGTGGGCCGGGCAGCGATTGGGAAGCGACCAGCTGATCGGCTCCGCCTATTTGGCCTTCGGCCTCTCGGAATCGTTCTGGGTCCAGGCGCTCGCCTTCATCGCCGGCCTGGCCGCCACCAGTGCAACCATGGTCATCATCGCCCTGGCCCTGTCGGGGATGATCCTCAATCACGTGCTGCTGGTCGCTCACCCCCCCGAAGCCCAGCCAAACCTCTATCGCTGGCTACGCTGGCTTCGTCGCGGACTGATCGCCGCGGTAATCCTGGGTGGGTGGCTCTTCTACCGTACCGTCGGGGTCAATCATGACCTGACCACACTGGGGCTCGCCGCCTTTGTCGGCATGGCACAGTGCCTGCCGGGGCTGCTTGCCCTGCTCTACTGGCCAGGGGCCAACCGCAAGGGCATGGTATCGGGCCTGGCCATCGGCACCCTGGTCTGGCTTGTCGGCCTGTGGCTACCGCTGCTCACCGCCCTGCCCGCCCTGGTACTGATACCCCCAGGGCTTGAGGTGCTTGCCGGCGAGCCGGACTGGTACGTGGTGACCCTGGTCTCGCTGGCCGCCAATAGCCTGACCTTCATCATCGTCTCGCTGGCCACCCGCACCTCACCCGGCGAGCGCGCCGCCGCCGAGGCCTGCTCGGTGGACGCCGTGATCCGCCCCAAGCGCCTGCCCCTGCTGGCGGCCACCGGCGAGGAGTTCAAGCAGCCGCTCGCCCGGGCGCTCGGTGACGAAGTCGCCGAACGGGAAGTGGAACGAGCCCTGACCGACCTGGGTCTCTCCCCCCTGGACGGTCGCCCCTATGCCCTGCGCCGGCTGCGCGACCGGATCCAGGCCAATCTTTCCGGTCTCATGGGGCCCTCGGTGGCCCAGGATATCGTCGACCGCTACCTGCCTATCGGCGAGGCGGCCAGGAACCCACCGACGACATCCACTTCGTCGAGAGCCGCCTGGAAGCCTATCGTTCACGCCTGACCGGACTGGCCAGGGAGCTGGATGGGCTACGTCGCTACCATCGCCGCATCCTGACCCGGCTGCCTGTGGGCCTGTGCGCCTTCGGCGTCGATGACGAGCTGCTGATGTGGAACGATGCCCTGGCCGAGCTCTCCGGCATCGACGGAAATAGCGTTATCGGCGCCCGCCGCGACGGTCTCCCCGCCCCCTGGGGAGACCTGTTGAGCCGGGCCGAGAAGGAGGATCACCTCTACAAGCAGGCGGTGACGCTGGAGGGCGGCACCCGATACCTGACCCTGCACCGGGCCGAGCTCAAGGCCGACGATGACGTCCGCGGCGGCACCGTGATCCTGATCGAGGACCACAGCGAGATGAAATGGCTGGAGGACGAGCTGGTACATGCCGCGCGCCTCGCCTCCATCGGTCAGCTTGCCGCCGGGGTCGCCCATGAGATCGGCAACCCCATCACCGGCATCTCGTCGCTGGCCCAGAACCTGCGCTATGACACCAACGATCCCCAGGTTCTGGAAACCGCCGCCCAGATACAGCAGTTGACCGACCGGGTCTCCCGTATCGTGGGCTCGCTGGTGGGCTTTGCCCACGGCGGCCGTCATATCGGCGGCACCAGCTTCGCACCGGTCTCCATCGCTGCCGTTGCCGACGAGGCGCTGCACTTGCTACAGCTGGCGCGCTCGGGCGAGGATGTGAGGTACCATAATCTCTGCCCTGCCGAACTGGAGACGTTCGGCGATGCCCAACGGCTCCAGCAGGTGATGATCAACCTGTTGAGCAACGCCCGCGACGCCAGCCAGCCGGGCGGCAACATCGTCATCGCCGCTGAACCGGAAGGCCGCATGCTGAAGGTGACCGTCACCGACGAGGGCGAGGGGCTCGACGCCAGAGTCCGCGACCACCTTTTCGAGCCCTTCACGACCACCAAGCCACCCGGTGAAGGAACCGGCCTGGGCCTGCCGCTGGTCTACAGCATCATTGCCGAGCATCATGGGAGAATCGAAATCGAGTCACCGCCCCCCGGGCATGAGCGCGGCACCCGCATCTGCCTGTGGCTGCCCACCGAACGACAGGATGGTGAAGAGACGAATGAGCAGGATTCTGATCGTTGAAGACGAGGCCATCATCCGCACCGCACTTCGTCGGCTTCTGGAGCGCCATGACTATCGCGTCAGTGAAGCCGGCTCGGTCGATGAGGCACTCGCCCTGGACCCCCAGCATTTCGACCTGGTGATCAGCGACCTGCGCCTGCCAGGCGAGCCAGGAACCACACTAATCGCCAGCGCGGCACCGGTCCCCGTGCTGATCATGACCAGCTATGCCAGCATGCGCTCGGCAGTCGAGGCCCTCAAGGAGGGTGCCATCGACTACGTGGCCAAGCCCTTCGACCACGATGAACTGCTCGAGACCGTATCCCGGGTGCTGCACCAGCAGTCCTCGCACCGCTCCCCGCCCCCGGACATCACCGACGCGGGCGGCTCGCGCCAGCAGATGATCGGTGAGTGCCAGGCCATGCAGGCCGTCTACACCCGCATCCGCAAGACGGCCCCGGCAGACGTCACGGTGCTGATCCAGGGCGAGTCGGGTACCGGCAAGGAGCTGGTGGCCCGGGCCATTCACCAGCAGAGCAAGCGGGCCACAGCCGCGCTGATCTGCGTCAACTGTGCCGCCATTCCCGAGACACTCATCGAATCCGAACTGTTCGGCCATGAGAAAGGCGCATTCACCGGCGCCAGCGCCGCCCGCACCGGACTGGTGGAGGCCGCCGACGGCGGCACCCTGTTTCTGGACGAAATCGGCGAACTGCCCCTGGATGCCCAGGCCCGCCTGCTGCGGGTGCTGCAGGAGGGGGAGATCCGCCGTATCGGCTCGGTGGAGACCCGCCATGTGGATGTGCGCCTGATCGCCGCCACCCATCGTGACCTGCGGGCCCTGTCGAAGACCGGCGAATTCCGACTCGACCTCTACTATCGCCTCAACGTGATGCAGATCGATCTGCCGCCGCTGCGCGACCGGGACGAGGACGTCCTGACCATCGCCGATGTTTTGCTGGAAAAGGCATGTCGCCGGCATCAGCGTGGTGGCCTGCGCCTTTCCCGCGCGGCGCTGCGGGAAATCCGCGACTACCCCTGGCCGGGTAACGTCCGTGAACTGGAGAACGCCCTGGAGCGCGGCGTGATACTTGCCGAGGGCCACCTGATCCACCCCGACGACCTGGGACTGAGACCGGGACTATCGGTCTCACCCCGCCCCTCCCCCGAACCGATGCCGCGAGCGATCGAGCCGGCCGAGAGCGACCAGGACGAGAGCGGCGACGATCTTTCCCTGGAAGACTACTTCCAGCACTTCGTTCTCGAGCACCAGGATCAGATGAGCGAAACGGAGCTTGCCCAGAAGCTGGGCATCAGCCGCAAGTGCCTCTGGGAACGCCGCCAGCGCCTGGGCATTCCACGCAAGAAGCCGGCCAGGCGCAGCAGCGCCTGACCGGCCCGACGCTACCCGTGACCGGTGGCAGCACGAGCGCCATCTACGACTATTGTCCAAGCGCCCCTGGCACAGGCCAGTGGCGCTTTTTTGATGATTTCCCGGGGGTTTTGCACCAGGTGTTACCTTACCACTCAGAATCTGCCCCGATATGGCCCAAGATGGGTAACACCTTCGGGGCGAGCTGGCCGCCCCTCCTCACGGCATGACGTAACGTACTGTTTTTCAATGCTGATAAACGTCATGGCATGTGGCGTGCAACATCTACGGGTAAGAAAAACAACATCCGGCTGTCACCCGCGCCAACAACAACAACAAGGCGGCCAGGCGAGACAGAGCCCGCACCAACAACAACAACGCGGGCTGTGAAACGATGCGGAAGCGGGAGCAATAACAACAACCTCATCCCGAACATG
>NZ_AZQX01000303.1:0-10485 GCF_000568385.1 Halomonas sp. BC04 | reverse complement strand
CGGCTGGCTGGCGCATCGCCAAGGGTCCCGCCCGGACGACGGCAGTGCTGGCCGACGGTCGCGAGCTCGGTGCTGCCATGCTGCGGCGGCTGCTTATCGGCCAGTGCCTGGTGCTGGCGCTGCATCTGCCCTGGATGCCGGCCTGGCTGGTGGGGCTGGCAATTGGCGTGGCGGCCTGGCGCTACTTTGAGCTGCAACAGAGGTTGCCTCCGGCGGGTCGTCTGTTGCGCCTGGGTGGTGTCGCTCTGCTGCTGGGCGCCCTATGGTTGCAGTATGGCGCCATGCATCAAATGGAAGGCCTGATCGGGCTGCTGCTGGGCGTTTACCTGCTCAAGCTGCTCGAGACACATGACCGGCGCGGCGCCCGGGTGGTGGTGGTCATCGGCATCATCGCGACTGGGGTGGCCTTCCTCCACGACCAGGGGATTCTCATGGCACTGGGTGCCTGGTGGCGCTGGCCTGGCTGCTGCAGTCGCTGAACTGGCTGGCCGGTGCGCCAGATGCTCGCAGCGCCTGGGGCGAAACCGGTTGGCTGCTGCTCTACTCGGCGCCGTTGATGGTGGTGCTGTTTCTGGCATTTCCGCGGCTGGGACCGCTGTGGAGCATGCCACAGATGGATCGCGCCTCCACCGGGCTGGCCGATGAGGTGTCGCCGGGGGATATCGCACAGCTGTCGCGCAGCGATGCCCGTGTCTTCCGTGCGGCATTCGACGGCGAAGAACCGGCCACCCATGAGCGCTACTGGCGGTCTATACGCTCTCCGCCACCGACGGCCAGCGCTGGTTTCGCTCGCCCCCCGACGAGCTGGCCGCGACCCTTGGGCGGAGTGAAGACGCCTTCGTCCGCCAGGGGCGCCGGTCGCCCTGGGTGGAGGAGTCGGCCGGTGCAGGGCGCTTTCACGCCGAGCTGCTGCTGGAGCCCGACAGCCGCCCCTGGCTCCCCTCGTTGGGCACGCCGCTGGCCACTGGTAGCGAACAGCGCTACCTGGTCGATGGCACCCTGGAGCGGCTGGCCGCGGAGGGCTCGCGCAGCCTGCTGCACCTGGAGAGCAGTGGCGCCGCTCCCCCCAATACCGACCCCGCCGGTGACGCCTGGAATACCCTGCTGCCGAACCGGGCCAACCCCCGCACCCGGGCGCTGGGCGAGCAGCTGTGGCAGGAGAGCGGGGGTGACAAGCATGCCTTCCTGGCGGCGATCATGGGGCACTTCGGCGAGTCTCCCTTCCGCTATACGCTCATGCCGCCGCGGCTGGGTTCTCGGCATCGGGTCGATGAATTCCTGTTTGAGAGCCAGGCCGGCTACTGCACCCATTACGCCTCGGCGGCGGCCACCTTGATTCGTGGGGCGGGGATCCCGGCGCGGATGGTGGTCGGCTTTCTCGGCGGCGAGCGTCATCCGGATGGCTATTTCACCATCCGCGACTACGATGCCCACGCCTGGATCGAGGTGTGGCTCGACGGTGCCTGGCAGCGCCTGGACCCCACGGCGGCCATTGCCCCCGAGCGTATCGAGCTGGGGCCCCAGGCCGTCGAGGGAAGTGCCGAGGCCTTCCTGGCCGACTCGCCCTTTTCCTCGCTGCGCCTGCGCGAGCTGGGCTGGGCCAATCAGCTTCGGCTGCGATGGGAAAACCTGGAATACCAGTGGCAGCGGGGGGTGATCGGTTACCAGCGGGAGGCGGCCAGAGCGTTCATGGGGCGCCTGGGTGAATGGCTGGAGGCGGGCTACGGTTGGCTCCATGCCCAACTGCGCTCGGCACCCTGGATGGCTGCGGCCTGGCTGGGTGGCATGGTGCTTGGGCTGGCAGGACTGGCATGGCTGCTGCGGTTGGGCTTGCGCCAGCGCCGCTGGCGCAATGAAAGCACCATGGTGGGCTATCTCCAGGGTCGGCTGGTGCGCCTGGGCCTGGGGCCTGTACCCGGCGAGAGCCCGGCCGCTCACCTACGACGCATCGCCCCGAAGTGTGGCCTCTCAGGTAGCGCCCTTGAGGCCGTGGCGGAAGAGTACGAGCGCCTTGCCTATGCACCACTGAGCGAGGCGGAGCGCAGTGCCGGCCGGCGGCGGCTACGCCTGGCGATTCGGAGAGTCCGCTTCAGCTTGTCCAAGGGGCGCAATCGCGCCCGCTGGGGTGGTGCCGCGGGGGAGGACGTGGCATCGTAAACAGGTGTCAGCAAGGCAGGCGACCCATGGCCATTCACGAGCACGACTGTCGCACTCATCGCGGTGAGCCCTTCAACTTGCAGGCCCTCAAGGGGCAGGTGCTGCTGATCGTCAACGTGGCGAGCCGGTGCGGTTACACGCCACAGCTGCGTGAATTGGAGAGGCTTTATAGCCGCTACCGCGATCGCGGCTTCACCGTGCTGGCTTTTCCCTGCAACCAGTTTGCCCGACAGTCGCCGGAATCGGCGCTGGACTTCTGCGCCTTGAGTTCGACCCAGTACGGCGTCACCTTTCCGATCATGCAGAAGGTCAAGGTCAACGGCTCCCAGGCGCATCCGCTCTTCAAGGAGCTCAGGCGCAAGGCGCCGGGGGTCCTCGGCACCACGATGATCAAATGGAATTTCACCAAGTTTCTGGTGGGTCGGGATGGCCGGGTCATACGGCGCTTTGCGCCGGGCGAGAGCCGCGATACGCTGATGCCCGCCCTTGAGCGGGCCCTTGATGAGGACTGAGCAGGAGCTGCACTAATGGGGTGTCTCTCCGCGTTCGAGCATCACGCGCATCATCAGCTCGTTCCAGCGGTGGCGGGTCATCATCGTCGTCAGGCCGGAGAACAGGGCCCAGCTCTTGCGCCGCCAGCCCTTTAGCCGCATGTTGTGGGCCACCAGGCGCTTCATCAGTTGCAGGTCATCGAACTTGCGCCACTCGCTGGCGACCGACATCTGGGTGCGTGCCAGCACCGGCGCCAGTTCCAGGCGAAAGATCCACTCCAGTTCTTGCAGCGTCAGGTCATGGCGCTGAATCACTTCTACCATGTGCGTGTAGTCGCGCTCACCGGGTTCGCGGTCCAGCCATAGGGGGGCCAGTGCCAGCCACAGCTCGCCGCGCTCATCGACCAGTGTCTGTGCATCCATCGTTCTCTCCTGCCTGCGCGTTACCCGGGAAATGCATCCTGCCCCACTCAAGGTCCAGGCTCAAGAGCGGACAGGAGGGATGACGGTCGTTAGAATGCCACCATTGCCCACTCAAATCCGGCCGATGCCGCTGTGCCAGCGGCGGGCCATCGACAATGAGGTTAGACGTGATCATCAAACCCAAGGTTCGCGGTTTCATCTGCACCACCACCCACCCCGTCGGCTGTGAGAAGAACGTGCTCGAGCAGATCGAGGCGACCCGTGCCCGTGGACTGGACCCATCCGCGGGCCCGAAGAAGGTGCTGGTGATTGGTGCCTCCAGTGGCTACGGCCTGGCGGCACGCATCACCGCCGCCTTCGGCTATGGCGCCGACACCCTGGGCGTGTTCTTCGAGAAGCCGAGCAGCGAGAAGAAGCCAGGCACTGCAGGCTGGTACAACTCCGCCGCCTTCGACAAGTTCGCCAAGGCGGAAGGGCTCTACAGCAAGTCGATCAACGGTGACGCCTTCTCCCATGAGGCCCGCGAGACGGCCATCGAGCTGATCAAGCAGGATATGGGGCAAGTGGACCTGGTGGTCTATTCGCTGGCATCCCCTGTGCGCAAGTTGCCCGACAGCGGCGAACTGAAACGCTCCAGCCTCAAGCCCATCGGCGAGACCTACCGTGCCACCGCCATCGATACCAACAAGGATGTGATCATCGAAGCCGAGGTCGAACCCGCCACCGAGCAGGAGATCGAGGACACCAGGGCGGTTATGGGCGGCGAGGATTGGGAGCTGTGGATCGACGCCCTGGACCGTGCCGGTGTCCTCGCTCCCGGCGCGCGCAGCGTGGCTTTCAGCTATATCGGCACCGAGATCACCTGGCCGATCTACTGGCACGGCGCCCTGGGCAAGGCCAAGGAAGACCTGGATCGTGCCGCCGGCGAGATCGACAGCAAACTCAAGGCCACGGGTGGCGGTGCCAACGTGGCGGTGCTGAAGTCGGTGGTGACCCAGGCCAGCGCCGCGATACCAGTCATGCCCCTCTATATCGCCATGGTCTACAAGGTGATGAAGGAGAAGGGGTTGCATGAGGGTACCATCGACCAGCTCAACCGCCTGTTCGGTGAGCAGCTCTATTCACCCCGTGGGCAGGCCGGCGAGTTCGACACCGATGACGCCGGCCGCCTGCGCCTGGACGACTGGGAACTGCGCGATGACGTGCAGCAGGCGTGCAAGGACCTCTGGCCCAAGGTGACCAGCGAAAACCTGTTCGAGATTACCGACTATGCTGGTTACAAGCATGAGTTCCTGAAGCTGTTCGGGTTCGAGCGTGATGACGTGGACTACGACGCCGATGTGAACCCGGACGTGACCTTCGATGTCGTGACTTTATAGGGACTGCGTGCAGGTTCTGCGAATCGCGGCATTCCATGAGGTTCGCAGCATGAAATTTCCTGAGCATGGAGGAGCGCGATGGATACCAGGGAGAGCAAGACGGCGCAAGAGGAGCACCAGCACATCAAGGAGGTGAGGATGCCCGAGGACTTCGAGCATCCCGAACCCGATGCAGGCCAACCTGAGGCCAGGAGGCCGGCCAAGGGCTGGCACTGGTTGCTGCTGGCCACGGCAGTATTGGCGGGTGGTTTCATGGTCTACCGCCTGCTGTCGGCGCTCTGGGCCTGATCGCACTGCCACCGGCACTGGGCCGGGCGGCAAGGCCCTCCCCCTCTCGGGTGAATAGCCCGGATGCCCGAACGCCGGCGCCCCGCGATTTCAGATCGCGGGGCGCTTCAACCTGTAACGCGCATTCGTCGCCAACGCTCCCGATCGAGTAAGATCACACTCCCGTTCCGGCCCACGGCGTAGCGTTCCATGCCCGACACCCCCACCGCCAACTTCTCTGCATCAGCGACCCGCTGGGTTGGGGTGCTGACGCTGCCGGGCTTTTCCCTGCTCGCCCAGGCCTGTGCCCTTGAGCCGCTGATAATGGCCAACCAGCTGGCCGGCCGGCGTCTCTATCGCGTGCAGGCCTATAGCCCGGGTGGAGGCGAGACGCCCAGCCTTGCCGAGCTCAGCCTGGCCGCGGCCAAGCCATTCTGCGACGTGTCGGCCGAGCTGGACATGCTGGTTGTCTGCGCTCCGGCACCTCTGTCGGCCAACGCCGATGACGCCATCGTTCACCGCCTGCGCGCGCTGGGTAGAACTGGTGTCGCCCTGGTCGGCGTGGGTGGCGGCACCGAGCTGCTGGCCCGTGCCGGCGTGCTGGACGGCTACCGTGCCACGCTGCCCTGGCAGCGCTTCGCTGCCTTTACTCGCGACTTTCCCCGGGTGCGGCTTTCCCAGCAGCTGTTCGAGATCGACCGGGACCGGCTCACCTGCGGTGGCGGTACGGCGGCCATGGACATGATGATGACGCTGATCGCCTTACACCATGGCAGCGAGCTGGCCGAGCGGGTCTCTGAACATTTCGTGCTGGAACGGATCCGCATGGCAGACGAACCCCAGCAGGTACCGCTGCGCGCCCGGCTGGGCCATGCTCCGGCACCGCTGGTGGATGCGGTGATGCTGATGGAGGCCAATATCGAGGAGCCGCTGACCACCCATGAGCTGGCCGAACACCTGGGCATCTCACGGCGTCAGCTGGAGCGGCTGTTCAAGAAGTATCTCCAGGCGGTGCCCGGCCGCTACTACCTCGACCTGCGCCTGCAGGAAGCCCGGCGTCTCCTGCGCGACAGCGACCTCCCCGCCGGCGAGATCGCCATGAAGACAGGCTTCTCCTCCCCGGCGCACTTCTCCACGGCCTATCGCAACCACTTCGGTGTCACGCCCCGGGAGGAGCGTTTGCATTGAGCCGGTGGCGGCAGGCTAGGCCTCGCCACCCGGGATGACAGCATCGGGTTCCCGCTCCGCCTTGTGGGCAATCAGCGCACGAAACAGCGACCCCATCATCACCGGCCGGTCGAGCTCGATCTCGAAGCCGGCACTCTCCAGCAGGGGGCGGGCCTGGCGGGTGATGTCCGTGGCCACGGTCGCGGTAAAGGCGTTGAGCGCGCGCCTTGCCGGGCCGGCGGTCCGCTCGTCGGACTGGAACTTGTCCATCACGCAGAGCTGACCATCCCGGTTGAGCACCCGGTGCGCCTCGGCCAAGCCTTGTCGGGGGTCCGGCATCACTGCCAGGATCAGGTGCATGATGACCGCATCGAAGTGACCGTCGGGGTAGTCGAGTGCCTCGGCGTCCATTACCCGGCACTCCACGTCCATGCCCAGCCGTTCCGCGCGCTGCTTCATGCGCTTGACCATGGCGGGGGAGAGGTCCGTGGCTTGCACTTCCACGTCCCGGGGCAGAAAGGGCAGGTCCAGCCCGGTGCCGGCCCCCACCAGCAGCACCCGCATGCCTGCCTGCCAGTCAACGGCGTCCAGCGACAGCTGCCGGGGACGGCGAAAGCTGCGGTCGGCGACGAAATCGTAGACGGGGGCGTAGAGCCCGTAGCGGATTCGATTCCAGGCCGTGGTGTTGAACATGGGCATGCTCCGGGGGATGGTTATTGAGCCTACGCTTTGTCTGAAAACTGCCTGCGCTCGACCATACTGCGTTAAAAATCGGCTCAAGGTACTCATTTACACCGCGTAAACTCCGTCTTTTCCCCAATTTTCGCCTTGCGACCCACATGGATGTGGGAAGTGGGTTGGCCCGTAGGAACGGGCCTAGCCCTGACCATCGCTCGGCGATTTTTCAGACAAAGCTTAGCAGGCTGTCGGGTGATCGAGTCCTGTCATTGCGCCATACCGACAGCCATTTTCACAAGATGGAGTCCCATTGCTGAAAGCCTGGATGGCAGGGCCTCCGTATACTCGAATGACAGTAGCGCTTCGCTTCCCCTTTACGCTGGAATGGAGACCGACATGAGCCAGACCCCGACCCGCGCCGACTTCGATCAGTACATGGTGCCCAACTACTCACCCCAGAAGGTCATTCCGGTGCGCGGCGAGGGTAGCCGCCTGTGGGATCAGGAGGGGCGCGAGTACATCGACTTCGCCGGGGGGATCGCGGTGAACTCACTGGGGCACTGTCACCCGGTGCTGGTCGATGCGCTTACCAAGCAGGCCAGCAAGCTCTGGCATCTTTCCAACGTCTACACCAACGAGCCGGCCCTGGCGCTGGCCCGGACGCTGGTGGAGCGCACCTTCGCCGACAAGGTCTACCTCTGCTCCTCCGGCGGGGAGGCCAACGAGGCGGCACTGAAGCTGGCGCGGCGCTGGTCCCACGACAACTTTGGTGAGCACAAGACCCGCATCGTCTCCTTCTCGCAGTCGTTCCACGGTCGCACCTTCTTCACCGTCAGTGTCGGCGGTCAGCCCAAGTACTCCCAGGGCTTCGGCCCGGTGCCGGGTGGCATCGTCCATGGCGAGTTCAACAACCTCGACAGCGTCCGCGACCTGATCGACGACGACACCTGTGCGGTGATGGTCGAGCCGATGCAGGGCGAGGGCGGTATCGTGCCGGCCACCCAGGAGTTCCTGCAGGGGCTGCGGGACCTGTGCGATGCCCACGATGCCCTGTTGATCTTCGACGAGGTGCAGACCGGCGTGGGCCGTACCGGTTCGCTCTACGCCTACATGGAGTACGGCGTGACGCCGGATATCCTGACCAGCGCCAAGGGCCTGGGCGGCGGTTTCCCGGTGGGGGCGATGCTGACCACCGACCGTGTCGCCCCGGCCCTGGCCATCGGTACCCATGGTTCCACCTATGGCGGCAATGCGCTGGCCTCCGCGGTGGCCCTGGCGGCGGTCGAGCATATCGCCACGCCTGCCGTTCTGGACGGTGTGAAGCAGCGCCATGACCTGTTCCGTGAACATCTCGAGACGATCAACCGCAAGCACGGCGTATTCAAGGAGATCCGCGGCATGGGGCTTCTGGTCGGTGCCGAAATGGCTCCCGACTACGAAGGCCGGGCCAAGGACATCCTGCCGCTGGCCATCGAGGAGGGGCTGATGGCACTGATTGCCGGGCCCAACGTGCTGCGCATGGCGCCTTCGCTGGTCATTCCCGAAGCCGATATCAGCGAGGGCATGGCTCGCCTCGAGCGTGCCGTGGCGCGACTGGTGGCGGCCAAGTGAAGGCCGGCCAGCCCATGGAAGACGCCGCCAACCGACCCGGAGACCCTGCCATGATGGTCGTACGCCCCGTTCGGCCGGCCGACCTGCCGGCGCTGGAGCGGCTGGCAGGCACCGCCACGCCGAGCCTGACCAACCTGCCGGCCCACCGCGACCGGCTCGAAGAGCGCATCGCCCGCTCGCGGCAATCCTTCAGCCGTGAGGTGGACTTCCCGGGCGACGAGCTCTACACCTTCGTCCTCGAGGACCTGGAGCGCAGCGAGGTGGTGGGTACCGCCACCATTCGCGCCGAGGCCGGTGCCCGGGAGGCCTACTATACCTATCGCCAGGAGACCCTGATCCACGCCTCGCAGCAGCTCAACGTGCGCCGCGAGGTGCAGACCCTGGCGCTCTCCCATGAGGTCTCCGAGACCACCCAGCTCTGCGCGCTGTCGATCGAGCCCCGCTACCGTGGCACCAGCGCGGAAAGCCTGCTGCGCCGGGCCAGGCTGATGTTCATCGCCCAGTACCCGGAGCGTTTCGCCGAAGTGCTGGCCATGGCCTTTCCCGGCTATCTGGACGAGCAGGGCGAGTCGCCGTTCTGGAACAGCGTGGGGCGCCACTTCTTCGTGCGTGACTACCACGAGATCAATTATTTGGCGGGGGTGCGCTCCAAGAGCTTCATCGCCGAGGTGATGCCCCAGTTCCCGCTTTACCTGGCGCTGCTGACGCCCCAGGCCCGTGCGGCAATCGGGCGCGAACACCCTGACCATGAATCCGCCATGGCCGAGATGCTGGCCGAAGGCTTCCTGCGTTCTCGCCATGTGGACATCTTCGATGCCGGCCCGGTGATCAAGGGCGAGCGCGATCGCCTGGCCAGCTTCCGGCGTGCCGCCTGGCATCCGGTTCGCGTTCGCCCGGCCCACCTGCTGCCGGATGCCGAGCCGGCGATGATCGCCAACCAGCGGCTGGCCGACTTCCGCTGCGTGGTGGCCCGCTATGCGCTGTCGCCCACCGGCCAGCTGATGCTCTCGACCGAGCACGCCGAGCTGCTGGGCGTGGAGGAGGGACGTGCGGTGCTGGTGGCACCGCTAGCCCTGGCGGCGACAGACGCCGAGCTGGGCTACGACGAGGGGGAGCTGTAATGCGTATTCGAGCGATTGCCGAGTCCGACCTGGATGAACTGCAGGCCCTGGCCCGCGAGACCGGGGTCGGCTTCACGTCGTTGCCCGACAACCGTGAGTTTCTCGCCGAGAAGATCGAACTGGCCGTGACGGCCTTCGAGCAGCGCAGCCCGGCGGACCGGCGGAACTACTTCTTCGTGCTGGAGGACGAGACCAGCGGCGAGCTGGCCGGCTGCTGCGCCATCGAAGGGCAGGTGGGGCGCGAGGTACCGTTCTATCACTATCGCCTCGGGACCCTGGCCCACTCCTCGGTTCAGCTCGACCTGCACCGCACCATCGACACCCTCTTTCTCAGCTCGGACCATACCGGCGATGCCGAAGTGGCGTCGCTGTTCCTGCGCCCCCAGTATCGTGGCGAGGATCGTCGCCACCAGCGCAACGGCGCGCTGCTGTCGATGATGCGCTGGCTGTTCATCGCCGAGTTTCGCGACCAGTTCCCCGAAAAGGTGCTGGCGGAGATGCGCGGCGTCTTCGACGAGCGTGGCAAGAGTCCCTTCTGGGAGTGCTGGGTAGCCACTTCTTCCCGCTGGACTTCGACGAGGCGGACCGCCTGACGGGGCTGGGCCAGAAGAGTTTCATCGGCGAGCTGATGCCCAAGTTCCCCATCTATACGCCCTTTCTCTCCGACGAGGCCCGCGCCTGCATCGGCCAGGTGCACCGCCACACCCGCCCGGCACTCGCCATGCTCAAGAAGGAGGGGCTGCGCTGGGAGGGCTTCATCGACATCTTCGACGGCGGCCCCACCGTGGAGGCCTATATCGACGACGTACGCGGCGTACGCAAGTCGCGCCGCTGCCGGGTGGAAGTCCACGCCGGCAGCGAGCCGCCTGCCGCTCGCCCGCGCTGGCTGGCTGCCAGCACCGACATGGCGGCTTTCCGTGCCGCCTGGGTAGCCGGCGGACCCAACGAGGACGACACAATCACCCTGAGCGAACAGGAAGCGCAGCGGCTCGGCGTGGTCGCCGGCGACTCCCTGCGCGTACTGGATACCGAGGAGACATCATGAAAGCCATGCAGCAGCTATTGATCGATGGCACCTGGCAGGCGGGCGACGCCACCCGCTTCACCAAGCAGGACCCGGTCTCCGGCGACACCCTGTGGCAGGGAAACGGTGCCGGCGATTCCCAGGTGGCGGCGGCGGTGGCTGCCGCC
>NZ_AZQX01000302.1:0-61591 GCF_000568385.1 Halomonas sp. BC04 | reverse complement strand
GGGCCGACGAGCCCCTCCGAGCCGGCCTGCCAGGCGGCSGGSCCCAGGAGTATCAGCAGGCCCGCCTGGCCCAGAGCGAGGCCCAGCCACTGCCGCCGGGTGATGCGCTCGCCGAGGATGCCGATGCCATCAACAGTGCCCAGCAGGGCATGGTGAAGGCAATGATGGCCGCCTGGGAGGTGGGCATGTGCAACTGGCCGAAGGCGGTGCCGACATTGAAGCCGAGAATGGTGAAGAGTCCGGCAATCATCAGCCAGGGCCACTCCTCGGCACTGATGGCCAACGGCAATTTTCGGATCCAGGCCCAGCCGAGCAGCATCATGGCACCGACGGTAAAGCCGATGGCCCTGAGACTGAACGGGGGATGTCCATCAGGCTGAAGCGGACGGCGGGCCAGTTGCCTCCCCAGAACAGGCCAATCGCGCCAATCAACAGCGCCGTCGTGACGCCGGTGCGTTGCAGCAGGGCGGGGGAGGCAGGGACCGTCATGGCGGCTAGGCCTCCGGGGCCAATACCTTGTGGCGGTTGAGCAGGTTGCGAGGATCCAGGGCCTGTTTCAGGGTGCGCATCAAGGCGATCTCCTCGGGGGTGCGTGAGATTGCCAGGTAATCACGCTTCTCCAGCCCGACGCCATGCTCGGCGGAAATCGAGCCGCCCAGCTCGGCCAGCGGGGTATAGACCAGCCGCTCCACAGCCCGGCGTGCCTCGGGTGCGGCGCTGCCCACGCTGATGGAGACATGCAGGTTGCCGTCCCCCAGGTGGCCGAACACCACCATGCGCCCCTGGGGCCAATCCTGGCGCAAGGCGGCTTCCAGTCGATCCGTATAGGCCTCCATCTCGGGGATGGGCAGGCTGATGTCGAAGGTGAACAGCGGTGCCAGGTTGAGGATCAGTCCCTCGATATCCTCGCGGATTGCCCAGATGCCGTGGCGTTGGGTGTCGGACTGGGCGAGCACGGCGTCGACGATCAGGCCGGCCTCGAAGGCGCGCTCCAGGGCCTGGCCGAAGCTCGCCGCGTTGGTCTCGTCATCGATGCCCAGGGATTCGACGATCACGTAGAAAGGCGAATCGCTGGACAGGGGTGGGGTGTGCCTCCCGCTCTCCACGGTGAGCAGGGCGTAGTGGTTGCGCCACATGACCTCGAAGGTGCCGAGACTGCCACCCAGGGTATGGCCCATGTGCTGCAGGAGCCCGGTGAGAGCCTCGAACGAGGGGCAGGCGACCAGTGCGGTCTGTTCGCTGCTCATCTTCGGCTGGAGTCGTAGCACCGCCCGGGTCACGATGCCCAGGGTGCCTTCGCTGCCGATGAAGAGCTGCTTGAGATCGTAGCCGGCATTGTTCTTGAGCATGTGGTTCATGGAGCTGATCACGGTACCGTCGGCCAGCACGGCTTCGAGCCCCAGTACCTGCTGGCGCATCATGCCGTAGCGAATGACCCGCACGCCGCCGGCATTGGTGGCGATATTGCCGCCGATGGTGCAGGAGCCACGCGCCCCCAGGTCCAGGGGGAACTGGAGGTCGTGTTCATCGGCAAGCTCCTGCACCCGCTGGAGCGGCACGCCGGCCTCGACGGTCATGGTGTTTCCCACCGGGTCGACGGCCTCGATGGCGGTCATCCGTTCCAGCGAGATGGCGAGTTCGTCCGGAGAGGTTTCTCCGCCATGTACCAGCCCGGTCAGGCCGCCATGGGTCACCACCGGCTGGTTGGCGCCATGGCACAGCCGCATCACGGCAGAGAGTTGGCGAGTATCGGCGGGCCGCACGATGGCGGCCGCCTGGCAGGGGGCGCCGGTCATCCAGTCCACCCGTCGCTGGGTGACGTCGGTGCCGGTCAGCACATTGCCTGGGCCAACCACGGCCGCGATCTCCTTGAGTAAGGCTTCCATTCGCTGTCCTTGATCCTTCATGCGCTTTCCCGTTCGTGAGCACGGCCGGGGATAGCTTCCAGCAGCTCACGGGTATAGGCCTCTTTGGGCGAGAGGAAGACGTTCTCGGCCGTGCCCTGCTCGACGATACGGCCATTCTGCATGACGATGATGTAGTCGCAGATCTGGGCCGCCACCCGAAGGTCGTGGGTGATGAAGAGCAGCGACAGCGACAGCTTCTGCTTGAGGTCTTCCAGCAGTTCCAGGATCTGGGCCTGGATCGAGACATCCAGCGCCGATACCGCCTCGTCGGCGACGATCAGCTCGGGGTTCAGGGCCAGGGCGCGGGCGATGCCGATGCGCTGGCGCTGGCCGCCGGAGAACTCATGGGGGAAGCGATCCACCGCCACGGCGCCGAGGCCCACCAGGTCCAGCAGTTCCCCGGCCTGCTTCATGGCCTGTTCCCGGGGCACCCCGTTGGCCATGGGGCCCTGGGCGATGGCGTAGCCGACGCGGGTGCGCGGGTTAAGCGAGGCGTAAGGGTCCTGGAAGATCATCTGCACGCGCCAGCGCTGTTGGCGCAGCGCTTCGCCGGTCAGCGTGGTGAAGTCTGTGCCGGAGAGCGACAGCGTGCCGCTGTCGGGGCGCTCGAGACGGACCACGCAGCGGCCCAATGTCGACTTGCCCGAACCCGATTCACCGACGATCCCTACGGTCTCACCGGGGGCCAGGGTGAAGGAAATGTCGTCCAGGGCACGAACTTCACGCGCTGCCTTGAACAGGCCCCCCTTTGAACGGAATACCTTGTTGAGCCCCTTCACCTCCAACAGGGGGGCGGGTCGTTCGCCGCCACGGGCTTCGGGAATAATGTTGCTGGGTATCGCCTCGATCAACGCCCGGGTGTACTCGTGCTGGGGATTTTCCAGGACCTCCTTGGCCGGGCCGAGCTCGACGATCTGGCCGTAGCGCATGACACAGACCCGGTTGGCGACTTCGGCCACCACGCCGAAGTCGTGGGTGATGAACATCACCGACATGCCGCGACGCTTCTGCAGGTCCCGGATCAGTTCCAGGATCTGCGCCTGGGTGGTCACGTCCAGGGCAGTGGTGGGCTCGTCGGCGATCAGCAGCTTCGGTTCCAGGGCCAGGGCCATGGCGATCATCACCCGCTGGCGCTGGCCGCCGGAGAGCTGGAAGGGATAGGCGCGGATGGCCTTGTCAGGCTGGGGAATGCCCACCTCCTCCAGCAGTGCCAGGGCATGGGCCTGGCGCTCCTTGCCGTTGTACTTGCCGTGGGCCTCGAAGACCTCCGCGATCTGGGCACCGACCCGCATGAGCGGGTTCAGGGCCGTCATGGGCTCCTGGAAGATCATGCCGATGTGCAGGCCGCGCAGCTTGCGGTGCTGTTTCTCGGTCAGCGTCAACAGGTCCTGGCCGTCGAAGATCACTTCGCCGGCGGTGGGGCGCACCCCCTTGGGCAGCAGGCCCATCAGGGCGTTGGCCGCCATGGACTTGCCCGAGCCGGACTCGCCCACCACGCACATGATCTCGCCGCGTGCCACGTCGTAGCTGACATCCTCCACGGCGTAGGGGCGATCGGCGCCCTTGGGCAGTGCGATGGTCAGGCCGCGAATGCTCAGTACGGGTTCACTCATGGGACTCTCCTTCTTGGCGGTCCGGCGCTTACGAGCGTTCGCGGGAAAGTTTCGGGTTCAGGGCGTCATCGAGACCCTCGCCCACCAGGTTGAGTGCCAGCACCGTCAGCAGGATGGCGAGACCGGGGAAGAAGCTCAGCCACCAGGCCTGGCGGATCACGGTCCGGGCGGCGCCGATCATGTAGCCCCAGGACATCACGTTGGGGTCGCCGAGCCCCAGGAAGGACAGCGCCGATTCGAGCAGGATGGCGGTGGCCACCATCAGGGAGGCGAGCACGATGATCGGGGACAGGGTGTTGGGCAGGATCTGGCGCAGGATGATGGTGCGGTTGGTCTGGCCCACGAGCCGGGCCGCTTCCACGTATTCGCGATTACGCAGCGACATGAACTCGGCCCGTACCAGACGGGCCACCGGCGGCCAGCTGACGATGGCGATGGCCAGCACGATGGAGGTCACGCTGGGCTGCATGATCGCCACCAGTACAATGGCCAGGGCGAAGTTGGGAATGGTCTGGAAGAACTCGGTGAAGCGCATCAGGCCATCGTCGATGAGGCCCCCGTAGTAGCCGGCAATGGCGCCCAGGGGGACACCGATCGCCAGTGCCACGGTCGTCGAGACGAGGCCGATCAGCAGCGATACCCAGGCGCCGTGCATGATGCCGGCGGCAACGTTACGCCCCATGGTGTCGGTGCCCAGCAGGAAGCCTTCCACCTCCATGGGTGCCAGGAAGGGGCGCTGGACCATGCGCCAGGGGGATTCCGGATAGAGAAAGGGAGCGAGTATGGCCATGAGGATGATCGTCAACAGAATGACCAGGCCGATCAGGGCACCCCGGTTCTGGGCGAAACGGGCGAAGAAGCTCATGAGCCTCCTTGATACGCGGATCCGCCAGGCGATAGACCAGGTCGGTGATGATGTTGAAGACAATGACCAGAGCGGCGGAGAAGAAGAAGATCCCCAGCAGCAGGTTGTAGTCGCGTTGCATCAATGCTTCGTACATCAGGCGGCCGATGCCGGGCCAGGCGAACACGGTCTCGGTGAGGATGGCACCGCCCACCATCTGGCCCGCCTGCAGGCCGGCGAGGGTGATGATGGGAAGCAGGGCATTGCGCAGGATATGCCGTCGCTGAATCACCCGTGGACTCAGGCCCTTGGCACGGGCGGTCTTGACATAGTCCTGCTGGCTGGCCTCGAGCATGGACGCCCGGGTCATGCGGGTATAGATGGCCATGAAGAAGAGCGCCAGGGTGGTGGCAGGCAGCACCAGGTGCTTGGCCACATCGAGTATCAGGCGAAGCCGTCGAGCCCCGCCCCCACGGTGTACATGCCGTAAGCGGGCAACCAGTCGAGATAGACCGAGAACAGCAGAACTGCCATCAGTGCCACCCAGAACAGCGGAGTTGCGTAGAAGATCAGGGCAAGCGCATGATGATGGAGCCGGAGGGCTTCTTGACCCGGGCCGCCGCCATGGAGCCGGCCAGGATGCCGAGTGCCAGCGACAGCACGAAGGCCGTGCCGGTGAGCAGCAGGGTGGCGGGCAGGCGGGCCAGGATCAGATCGAGGACCGGCATCTGCTGACGATAGGAGAAACCGAAATCGAGCATGGCGATGCCGGAGACATAGCGCCACAGCTGGACATAGAGGGGCTGGTCGAGTCCGAAGCGCTCACGCAGCTGGCGCAGGAATTCCTGATCCGTAGCGCCGGCCTCGCCGGCCAGAATCGCGGCAGGATCGCCGGGCGCCATCTGGATCAGGAAGAAATTGAAGATGACGATCATGAACAGGACGACGACGGCCTTGAGCAGCCGCATCAGGATCAAGCGTGCATAGAGCATGCGGGGGGCCTCAGCAATCGAGATGAAAGCCCTGATCCATGTCGTGCTCGGATACCGCCCATCGATCAGTGCTTTCGATCAGTGCTTCAATAAGTGCTTACCGGGAACAGCGGGGGCGGCCAGGCCACCCCCGCTTGGTACGCTAATGGATTAGCGGTCGAGCCAGGCATCCTTGAAGCCGTCGTTGACCCCGACGCCGGAAGTGATCAGGTTCTTCACGTCACAGCGGTAGATGGTCGGAAAGCCGAGCTCCATCAGCCAGCCCACCGGTACGTCCTCGTGGATGATTTCCTGGGCTTCGTGGTAGAGGGCTTCACGCTCTTCATCGGGGAAGGCGGTGGCGGCCGCGTTGAAGAGCTCGTCGACCCGCTCGTTTTCGTAGCCCCCGACGTTGTTCCAGGGCGAGCCCTTCTCGATGTTGTCCGAGAGGTAGGAGCGCGTGATGCCCAGTGCCGGATCGCCGTACTGGTAGAGGAAGGTGAAGGCCATGTCGTAGTCCCACTCCGAGAGGCGCTGGTTCCAGCCGCCCACATCGGTGGACTGGGTCCGCACATTGACGCCCACTTCGCGCAGGTTCTGCTGCACGGCCTCGGCCCAGCGAGTCCAGGTTTCGCCGTAGGGCAGCGGCAGCAGGCGCACCTCCTCGCCGTCATAGCCCATCTCGTCGAGCAGTTCCCGCGCCCGCTCCGGGTTGTGGTCGTAGGGGTCAAGCTCGTCGTTCTGGAAGCGGGCATTGGAACCGAAGGCGGAAAGCGGCACGTTACCGAGCTCGTTCCACAGCACTTCATGAGCGAACTCGCGATCCATGGCATACATCACCGCCTGGCGGAAGCGCTTGTCGGCGGTGGGGCCCTCGCGGTTGTTCATCCACAGCATGGCGAAGGGGCTGAAGTACTCGTGGCCTTCGTCGGTGATGCAGGTGTTGTCCAGGGCGGCCAGGCGCGGGATGTCGAAGTTTTCCACCGTGCCGTTGGGCAGTACGTCGACGGTGCCGTTTTCATAGGCCACGGCGCGGGATGCACCATCGGGGATGATGTGCCAGTTGATGCCGTCCAGGTAGGGCAGGTCGTCTTCGTAGTAGTCGTCATTGCGGACCAACTGGATGACGGTGCCGCGATCCCAGTTGTCGAACTTGAAGGCCCCGGTGCCGATGGGGTGATTGTTGTGTTCGTTGTCGCGGAAGTCGGTGCCTTCATAGAGATGCTTGGGGATCATCGTGAAAGTGCCGGCTTCAAAGGAGAGCAGGAAGGGACCGAAGGGATCGGAGAGGGTGAAAACCACCGTATGATCGTCTGTCGCCTCGATGCTCTCGACGTGCTGAAGGACGGCGCGGGCACTGGGGTTCAACTCGCGGTGGAAGACGTCAGCGGAGAAGACCACGTCGGCGGCGGTGAACGGCTCGCCGTCGTGCCAGAGTACACCTTCGCGCAGATGGAACGTCCAGGTCAGGCCGTCATCGCTGACGTCCCAGGATTCGGCCAGCTGTGGTTGAGGCTCGAGGTCGGTGCTGTAGCGCAGCAGACCCTCGTAGATATTGCCGGCCACGACCCGGGTCGGCGCGTTCTGGACCATGCCCAGCACCAGGCCCGGTGGTTCGGGTTGTATGATGGTGTTGATGGTGCCGCCGGACCGGGGCTCCTCGGCGAGGGCGAACGTGGAAGTAAAGGCCAAGGCGGCGATGGCGGTGGCCAACGGTGTCTTCATCATCATTATCGCGTTCCTTCTTGTTTTGTCATTGCTGTCTTGTTTTGTCATTGCTGTCTTGTTTTATCGATGCCGAGAGGTTGATGACATTCTTGAGCATTCCTATTGACCATAGCAGCGGCAATCGAAGCTGTCGACAGTCGGCAATCGACGGTCGACAGAGAGGTCGACAGATAGTCTGCTTGAGTCATACTCTAGGCTCAACATCTCTTCCAAGAGCCTAGTCAGCATGTCTTCAAGCAACGCGATAGGTGATTCCACGTTCATTCAGCAGCGCAACCTGGTGGAGCAAGTCGCCGATTACCTGACTCAGGCGATCATTGGCCAGAAGTTTGCCCCGGGCGAACGCTTGTCCGAGGTACAGCTGGCTCGCGACCTGGGCGTCAGTCGCGCCCCGGTACGCGAGGCGGCGCGCCTGCTGGAAAGCCGTGGCCTGCTCGTATCCCAGCCCCGGCGAGGCTTCTTCGTCCGCGCCCTGGATGCCGCCGAACTCAACGACATCTTCGATCTCCGCCTGTGTTTGGAGCGGCATGCCATGCGCGCCTGGTGGAGAATTTCGATGCCGACAAGGAGGAGAGGCTACGTAACCAGGTGGAAGTCATGTGCGAGGTCGCCAGCGGCGACAGCGAGAGCCGCAAGATCGAGGAGGACCTGGTTTTCCACCGCTTGGTGATCACTTTTTCCGGCAATCGACGCCTGCTCAAGGCGTTCGATGACATCACCCACGAGCTGCGTCTCTGCATCGCCCTGATCGGCAAGACCCATGCCGACCCCGACAGTATCTCGACGTCCCATTGGCTGCTGCTCGACGCCCTGGCCAGCGGGGATCCCGAACGCTGTCGCGAGGCCGTCGACTACCATATCGGCGTGGCCCGGGACTATGTGGTCCAGGGGATCGGCGAGACCGTCCCCTAGCGGCTCGGCATGGGCCTAAAAACGGGGCATGGGATAGCGGCGATCCGCCTTCCCCGCCTTGACCACCTGCCCGGGCGTGTCATGGCCTACCAGGGTGGGCAGGGTGGCCGATACGGCCAGCAGGGCGTCCAGGTCGACGCCGGTATCGACCCCCATCTGTTCGAACATGTGCACCAGGTCCTCGGTGCAGACGTTGCCGGTGGCCCCGGGGGCGTAAGGACACCCCCCTAGCCCGCCCAGCGAGGCATCGAAGCGTGTGATACCGGCCTGCCAGGCGGCGAGGGCGTTGGCCAGCCCCATGCCTCGGGTATTGTGGAAATGCAGGGTGAAGGGCGTCCCGGGCCAGCGAGCCAGCACGTCCTTGCACAGCTTTTCTACCTGTGCCGGGTTGGCCATGCCGGTGGTGTCGCACAGCGTGATGCCGTCGACGCCGATAGCGATCAGTTTCCCGACCAGCTCGTATACGCGTGCCGGGGGCACCTCGCCCTCGAAGGGGCAGCCGAAGGCGGTGGAGAGGGAGGCGTTGACGAAGACGCCGCTACCGGCGGTGGATTCGAGGATGGTTCTGAACCGCTCCAGTGACTCGGTCGGCGTCATGCGCAGATTGGCCAGGCCGTGGGAGTCGCTCGACGACATCACCAGGTTGATTTCATCCACCTGGCAAGAGAGCGCACGTTCGCAGCCGCGCAGGTTGGGCACCAGAACGGTGATGCCCACCGCCTCCCGGCGCAGGATGCCGCGCACGACCTCTTCGGCGTCCTTCAGCTGAGGAATGGCCTTCGGCGAGGTAAACGATGTCGCCTCGATGCGAGCCAGTCCCGTGGCCGACAGGGCATCGATCAGGCGTATCTTGTCTGCGGTGGGGACGAAGGCGGCTTCGATCTGCAAGCCGTCTCGGGGTGCCACCTCATTGATCTGTAGGCGTGCCATGGAGCCTCCTGGGGCTTGTTCAGATGATGCCGGCCTGCCGCAACTTGGCCCGGGTCTCGTCGTCGATACCCAGCTCGTCCAGTACTTCGTCGGTGTGCTGTCCCAGGGCGGGACCGCCATTTCCGAGCCGCCCGGGCGTGGCACTCAGCTTGGGGAGTACGCCGGGTACCTTGAGCGGCTTGCCGTTGGGCCGGACGAAGGTCTGGATCATCTCCCGGGCGAGGTAGTGGGGGTCGCTGGCGATATCGGCTGCCGTATAGGGGTAGCCCACGGGGACCCGGGCGGCCTCGAGCTTTTCGATGATCTCGTCGCGGGAGCGCGCCTGGGTCCACGCCTCGATCGCGCCATCGATGAGGTCGGCATGCCGGCTGCGTCCGTCGTTATGGGCGAGAGTCGTATCCCGGGCCAGGTCCTCCCGGCCGATTACCCCCATCAGTCGCTTGAAGATGCTGTCGCCGTTGCCGGCAATGAGCACATAGCCGCCGTCATGGCAGCGGTAGGCATTGGACGGGGTGATCCCGGGCAGGGCGCTGCCGCTGGGCTGGCGAATTTCCCCACTGGCGTCATATTCCGGCAGCAGGCTCTCCATCATGGAGAAGACCGATTCGTAGAGGGCGACGTCGATGACCTGGCCCAGCCCGCTGCGGGCGCGCTCCTGCAGCGCCAGCAGGGTGCCGATGACGGCGTACAGGGCAGAGAGCGAATCACCGATGCTGACGCCCACCCGCACCGAGGGCTCGCCCGGATGCCCGGTGAGGTAGCGCAGTCCCCCCATGGCTTCGCCGATGACGCCGAAACCGGGCTTGTCCCGATAGGGGCCGGTCTGACCGTAGCCGGAGACACGTACCATGATCAGCGCCGGGTTGAGGGCCGAGAGCGTATCCCAGCCCAGCCCCCAGCCCTCCAGGGTGCCGGGGCGAAAATTCTCCACCAGCACGTCGGCCTCGGTGGCGAGACGGCGGACCAGGGCCTGGCCTTCCTCGCTGCGCAGATCCAGCGAAAGGGAGCGCTTGTTGCGGGTCTGTACGTGCCACCAGAGCGAGGTATCCTCCTCGATCATTCGCCATTTGCGAAGCGGGTCGCCGGTGCCCGGTGGCTCGAACTTGATCACGTCGGCGCCGAACTCGCCGAGCAGCTTGGTGGCAAAGGGGCCGGCGATCAGCTGGCCGAGCTCCAGAACCTTCAAGCCTTCGAGTGGCAAGCGTCGGTCTTGTGGGTTCGTCATGGTAAGCACTCCTTGCGCGAATGCCAGTCAGGATGCGATACGCCAACGGTGGCAACAATTCAGGAAAAGGGAAGACAGGGTTCGTCCATGACGAAGACATGGCGTAAGATTGCCTGGTTGCCCTGTGACCAGCCCGGAGGATGCCAAGCCGTGCGACGCTTCGATTTCGTGACACTCAAGCTCTTCGTGTCGATTGCCGACGAAGGGCGATTGACCGCGGCGGCAGAGCGGGAGCACATGGCATTGGCGGCGGTAAGTAAGCGCATCAGTGATCTCGAGTCGCTGGTGGGTACCTCGCTGCTCTATCGAAGGCCACGGGGGGTGGAGCTGACGCCGGCCGGGCATGCCTTCCTGCATCACGCCCGGCGGATTCTCGAGGATATCGAGCGCCTGAGCGCGGAGTTGAGCGAATACGGAGAGGGAGTCCGGGGGCATGTGCGCATCCACTCCAATACCTCGGCCATCATCGCCTTTCTCCCTCAGGACCTCAGCGCCTTCTCCCGCCTCTACCCGGAGATCAAGATCGACCTCCAGGAGCGGATCAGCTCGGAGGTGATAGCGGCCGTTCGTGATGGCCTGACCGACGTGGGCATCTTCGCCGGGCACGTACCCTGCGACACCCTCCAACTGCTGCCCTATCGCTGTGACCGCCTGGTCTTGATGACACCACGCGATCATCCGCTGGCTGAGCGGCAGTCGATCCAGCTTCACGAGGCCACCGAGTATGATTTCATTGGTCTTCAGCAGGATACCTCCCTGCAGTCCCTGCTGCATGAGCAGGCAGGTCGCGAGGGCAAGACGCTTCGCATGCGTATCCAGGTGCGCAGCTTCGATGCCATTTGCCGCATGATCCACCATGGCATGGGGGTCGGCGTGCTGCCGGAGCAGACCATCTATCGCGACCTGCGAGACTTGCAGCTGTGCAGCATACCCCTGAGCGATGAGTGGGCCAGGCGTGAACTGGTAATCGGCGTCAGGCAGTACGATGGCCTCCCGGTGATCGCGCGACACCTGGTGGACCATCTCACTGCGCCTGCCTGAGCCGGTTCAGCTGTCGCGAACGATGGTAAAGGGCGACCACTGCTGGCACAGCGGGGCGACCTCAAGCCGCGTGATGTTGACGTGGGCGGGGAGCTCGGCGATATGCAGGGCCTGCTCGGCCACGTCGATCGGCTGGAGCGCGCGGGTGCCCTCATAGTAGACCTCGGCCTTGTCCTGATCGCCCTTCATGCGGACCAGAGTGAATTCGCTCTCGGTCATGCCGGGTGCCAGGTCGGTGACCCGCACACCGGTTCCGCTAAGGTCGCAGCGCAGGTTGTAGCTGAACTGCTCGACAAAGGCCTTCGAGGCGCCATAGACGTGGCCGCCGGGGTAGGGCGTGTGGCCGGCAATGGAACCGATGTTGATCACCGTGGCGCCTTCGCCGTGGGCGATCAGCCTGGGCAGAAGCAGGCGGGTCACGCTGACCAGACCCTTGATATTGGTATCGATCATGGCGTGCCAGTCGTCCAGGCTGGCCTCCTGGGCCGGCCCCTTGCCCAGTGCCACCCCTGCGTTGTTGAGTAGCAGGCGCATGTTGTCGAAAGGGGGCGGGAGGTCGTTCACCACTTTTTCTATTGCGCGATGATCGGTGACATCCAGGGGTGCGACATGCACCGGCACCCTGTCGCCGAGCGCCAGGCGCAGCGCTTCCAGGCGTGATTCCCGCCGTCCGGTGAGTACCAGCCCCCACCCGGCAGCGGCGAGGCGGTGGGCACAGGCCTGGCCGATCCCCGAGGTCGCACCGGTGATGAAGGCAATGGGTGTGGCTTCGTGCATCATGAATGCTCCGTTCAGTGTGATGGGCCGTCGTGACAGGTCTCCACATCATTGGCAGCCCATGAAGGGCCTTCTGGTATTAGTCTTTGGTCGTGTAGTCACGGTCTGATGAGAGTAACCGTGGCATGGTGTGGCACCCGCTAGCCATCGTGATTGACGAAGCCTGCCTTCATCAAAGCCGATTTGAGCCAGCCCTTCGCTTGTTTCAAGATCAAACAACGACGATAAGCCCTCAATAACGATAATTGTCAGGAGAGCACGATGCGAAAGTCACTGCTTGGCTCATTGGCAGCGCTGGGAATGCTCAGTGCCGCCCCCTTTGCCGCCGCCAGCGCCATCGAGATTCAGGTCAACAACACCATGAGCGAGGGCGGCTCCGAAAGCGCCGCCGTCGAGCGTTTTGCCGAATATCTGGAGGAGCAGGCGCCGGGACGCTTCAACGTCCGTCCCTTCCTGGCCGGTTCGCTGGGCGGTGAGAATGCGATCCTCGAACTGCTCAACCTGGGCCAGACCCAGATCTCCATTACCGGTGGCAACTGGCGGCAGCAGTATGCTCCCGAGTATGACGCCATCACGGTGCCCTTCGTGTTCTCGACCTGGGACGAGGTCGATGCCTACATGGAGAGCCCCTCCGGCCAACGGCTGGTCGAGATCGCCGAGGAGAAGGGCGGCATCAAGTATTTCGGGACCCAGCATCGCGGCCCGCGGCAGATGACCGCCAACAAGGCGATTCACAGTCCGGATGATCTCGATGGTTTCCGGCTGCGTCTGCCGTCGTTGCCGGTGTGGCTCGAGGTGTGGGAAGAGATCGGTGCCCAGGTGGTCAACGTTCCGGCACCCGAGATCTATCTCGCCATGCAGACGGGACAGGTGGATGGCCACGAGAACTCGCTCTCCTCTCCCTACACCCGTCGGCTGTGGGAGGTTCAGGACCATATCATCATGACCAGCCACGTCATGTTCCCCTGGAACTGGGTGGCCAGCAAGCGCTGGTGGGAAGGCCTGGATGCCGAGGATCAGGCGCTGATCACCGAGGCCATTCATGTCGCCCGCCAGCACGGCACCGAAGTGGAGCGTGAGCTGGACGAGTACTATCTCGAAGAGCTTGAAAAGGCCGGCATGACCATCATCGAGCCGGATGTCGAGCCCTTCCGCCAGGCCGGCCTGCCGGCCATCGAGCGCATCCTCTCCGAGATGGCCGATGGGGTGATGGACGATGCCCTGGGTGGTACCAGCGACGACTGATCACTATCGTCACTGACCGACCTTGCCAGCGGCGCCCTTCGGGACGCCGCTGGCGCTTCCTGCCTGGAGGACTCCATCTTGACGACATCCCCACCTCCCGCCAGCGGTGTTGACCGGCTGGCCTATCACCTGCTCAGTGTCATTACGCGAATCTGTGACGCCTTGGGCGTGATGCTGCTGGCCGGGGTCCTGGTGTTGATCGTTGCCGCCATCGTGGTGCGTGACATCATCGGGCTCAGCATGCCATGGACGGAGGAGGTCGCGACACTGCTGGCCATCTATGCGGTGGGCTTCGGTTCACTCTCTGCCTGGGTGCGGGGCGAGCACCTTCTGGTTGACCTGTTCAGCCACCGCATGGGTGCCCTGGCTCGGCACATCCAGTACCGGCTCGTGGCCCTGCTTTCGGCAGGTTTCTTCGGCCTGGCGGCATACGGTTCCCTTGCCATGTCGATCGCCAGCGCCAATAACCGGACCGTCTCCCTGGGCATCAGTTTCACCTATCTCTATTACGGGATCTTCATCGGCTTCGCCGGCATGACGCTGCTGGCGACCTGGCAGGCCCTGCGTGGTCCGGTGGAATGGAACTCAGTGGCGGGTTCATCCCAGGAGGCGGACTGATGCAGGAGCTGATGATTTTCGTTGGTGGCCTGCTGTTGCTGATGGCCATTGGCCTGCCGGTGGTGGTGGCAATCGGTATCACCTCCTTCATTGCGCTGGGCGTTACCGGGGCAGGCGGGCTGCCGGTGGAGCTGCTTTCGCTGCGCATGGTGCAGACACTGAACAATTTCACCCTGTTGGCGATTCCGCTGTTCATCCTGGCGGCCAACATCATGAACACCGGCTCGACCACCACCCGTATCTTCGACTTCGCCACCGCGCTGGTCGGCTTTACAAAGGGTGGGCTGGGTCATGCCAACGTGGTGGCCAGCTCGATCTTTGCCACCATGTCCGGCACGGCGGTAGCCGATGCGGCCGGCCTCGGCAGCATCGAGATCAAGGCCATGAAGGAGCGGGGCTACGATCTGGGCTATTCGGCGGGCATCACGGCGGCATCCAGCGTGATAGGCCCCATCCTGCCGCCGAGCATTGCGCTGGTGGTCTACGGCTGGCTGGCCAATGTCAGCATCGGGGCGCTGTTCATGGCGGGACTGGTGCCCGGCATGCTCATGGCACTGCTGCTGATGGGGATGACGCTGGTTCTGGGTGCCGGCAAGCGGGTCGCCATGCCACCGGCGACACCGTTCGACGGCAAGGAGGTCGTGCGCACCGGCAAGCGGGCCATACTGCCGCTGATGATGCCGGCGATCATCGTCGGCGGCATCTGGACCGGTTTCTTCACGCCGACGGAGGCGGGGGCCGTGGCCTCGATCTATGCGGTCATCCTGGGCACGCTGGTCTATCGTGACCTCAAGCTTCGTGACCTCTATGCCTCTTTCATTCGTACCCTGATGTTCAGCGCCGCCATTCTACTGATCATCGCGGTCTCCAGCTTCTACGGCTGGATTCTGGTTCGCATCGGTATCCCCCAGGCACTGGCCGGGCAGGTGGCGGGCGTCGACATGCCGACGATCCTGCTGCTGCTCGCCTTCGCGCTGTTCTTCCTGGTGGTGGGCTGCTTCATGTCGGTGATCGAGAGCATTCTGATCTTCACGCCGATCGTGGTGCCAGCGGCGCTGGCCGCCGGCCTGGATCCGATCCACTTCGGCATCATCATGGTCATCACCCTGTCGGTGGGGGTCATTACCCCCCCATTCGGCACGGTTCTGTTCCTGATGGTGGGTATCACGCGGCTGCGCTATTCCCAGATCGTGATCTCGATACTGCCGTTCCTGATTCCGATCCTGGCGACCATCCTGATCCTGATCGCCCTGCCCGGTCTCGTCACCTGGCTGCCTGGGATCATGGGCTACTGAATCATGGGAACGCTAATACTCGACTGCCTGTCTGATGTCCGAATACCGTCGGGAGTTCGAAATGCTTGCAAGCATCGCGCGGTTCTTTCAGGAAGCCCTTGCCGAGCCGGAGTCCAGCCCGGATCCTTCGCCGACCCTCGAGCTGGCCGCCGCCGCGCTGCTGTGCGAGGTGATGCGCGCCGATTACCACACTGATCAGGCGCAGCTCGATGCCCTGCGGCAGCTGCTGAAGCAGCATTTCCATCTGCAGGATGCCGCCGTCGAGGAGTTGATGGACCTGGCCAGGGAGGAGGTCGAGACATCCGTGGATCACTACCAGTTCGTCAGCCTCGTCAAGCAGCACTACTCCTATGACCAGCGCTTTGAGCTGGTCAGGATGATGTGGCTGCTGGCCTACGCAGATGCGGAAGATGGGCACAACGCACTGGAGGAGCATCGTATCCGCAGGCTGGCGGATCTGCTGCATGTCAGCCACTCCGACTTCATCCGTGCCAAACTCCAGGTCCAGGGCGCGGCCGGCCCCTCCTGAGGGTCGCTTGCGTCGCACGACCTGTCCGTTAGCCTCCACTTGATCGATCGCTTGACCCGGGTCAGTCCCGGCGCGAAGCCGTCGGCGCCATATGGCCGGCGCTGTTAGAATGAGCGCTCGACGGCGGACGAGCAGCGTTCGCGCAACCTGGAGGAGTGGCATGTCTCGCGAAACCATCGTACTGGGGGCCGGCATGGTCGGGGTCTCCATTGCCTGGCATCTGGCCCGCCGTGGCCGGTCGGTTCTGCTGATCGACCGACGCCCGCCGGGTCAGGAGACCTCGTTCGGCAACGGTGGCCTGATTCAACGCGAGGCGGTGCGGCCCTACCCCTTTCCCCAGGGGCTGGGCAAGCTGCTGTCCGTCCTCCCCAATCGCCGGGTGGATATCCGCTATAACCTCCGTGGCATGCTGGAAGCCGCCGGGCCACTGTTCGGCTATTGGCGCCACTCGATGCCCCGGCGTCATGCGCGCATCATTCCCGAATATGCCTCCCTGATCATGCTGTCGACCCAGGAGCATGAGCCGATGATCGAGGCCGCAGATGCCGGTGGCTGATCAGGAAGGATGGCTGGCTCGAGGTCTATCGCAGCCAGGCCGGGCTGGATGCGCGCCTTGAGGAGGCCCGTGACGCTGCCGAGCGTTTCGGGGTGACCCATGAGGCGCTGGACAGGCTTGGGCTCCAGCAACGCGAGCCCCAGCTCTCCGACAGGGCAACCGGTGCCATACACTGGACGAACTCCTGGGGCGTCGAAGACCCGGGCGGCCTGGTGGCGGCCTACGCCCGCAGCTTCGAGCGCGAGGGCGGCCGCTTCCTGCAGTCCGAGATCCTGGATGTCAGCCGCAATGGCCAGCACTGGCGGGTGGATACCGAGGGGGGCGCCCATGAGGCTCGGGAGGTGGTCGTGGCCCTGGGCCCCTGGGCCGGCGGATGGATGAAACGCCTTGGCTATCGTATGCCAACCTTCGTCAAGCGGGGCTACCACATGCACTATGCTGCAGAAGCAACCGGGCAACTGCATTACTGGCTGGCCGATGCCGAAGTCGGCTACATCCTGGCGCCCATGCGCGCCGGCATTCGCCTGACGACCGGTGCAGAGCTCAAGCCTCTCGACGCGCCGCCCCACTATGGCCAGCTCGATGCCGCCGAGCGGGAGGCCAGAAGGCTCTATCCGTCACTGGGCGAGCGCCTCGACCCTGAGCCATGGAAAGGTGCGCGACCCTGCCTCTCGGACATGAAGCCGGTCATTGGCCCGGCACCGCTGCACGACGGCCTGTGGTTTGCCTTCGGCCACGGGCACCAGGGATTTACGATGGGCCCGGTCACCGGCCGGGTGATGGCCGAAATGATGGAGGGGGAGGTGCCGGCGGTGGATATGTCGCCGTTCCGTGCCGATCGCTTCGGCCACTGAGGGCTCGCCTCCTGTCAGTTACCGCTCGAACGATGGCGGCGCCTGCGCAGCAGGTGATGCATGAACTTGATAACCAGGGTCATCACATAGACGACCCAGCCGGCCGTGGCGAGGACGTTGAACAGCAGCATCTTCTGCTGTCCGCTCAGCGGGGCGATCAGCGTTTCGATCAGGCCGCCCAGCAGCAGGGCCAAGGCCATTGGCAGCGCCAGGATGTGCATCCACATTTCGGTCCGGCGCTTGCGTACGTGATAGCGACTGAGATGGACGCGAAAGGGGCGGTGGACGAAGCTGACCAGTATCATGGCGCCTAGGGCGAGCAGGGCGGCCAGGGTAGGCTCGATGCTGTCGAGGCGGGCGGAGATACTGATCGACCAGAAGACCAGAATCCACATCAGGCCGGCCAGAATGGCGACGATATCGGCGTAGTGGCGAACCCTGGGCATGGCAACGTCTCTTGCAGTGAAAACGGCGTCGATGATACGGCAATTCGGCACTGCATGCTGCGGTTTGGGGCGTCGTCACCGAAGATTGTCTTGCGGCGTGACGGGGTGCCGCCGCTCGTGGCAACTGGCGTTGCGCCTCGATGGCGCGCCAAGTCAGCCTCGCCTTGCGTTATACTGTCGCCCGCCATTCCCCTGCCGATCCCAGCCGACTACCGCTGACAACAGGACATGCCGTGAACGCTATTACCCTGACCCGACCCGACGACTGGCACCTTCACCTGCGCGATGGTGAGGCGCTGCAGGCCGTGGTGCCCGCCACTGCGCGGCAGATGGGCCGTGCCATCATCATGCCCAACCTGACGCCCCCGGTGACCACCACCGATCAGGCGCAGGCGTATCGCGAGCGGATCCTGGCGGCCAGGCCCCAGGCTCCGGTTTCGAGCCATTGATGACCCTCTACCTCACCGACGATACGCCGCCGGAGGAGATCGAGCGTGCCCATGCCAGCGGCATGATCCATGCCGTCAAGCTGTATCCGGCCGGAGCGACGACCAACTCGGCGTCCGGCGTGACGGATCTGGCGCATTGCGATGCAGCGATCGCCGCCATGGCCCGACTGGGCATGCCGCTGCTGGTTCACGGCGAGGTCACCGATAGCGAGATCGATATCTTCGACCGCGAGGCGGTCTTCATCGAGCGGGTCATGACGCCGCTGCTGGAGCGGCACCCGACTCTCAAGGTGGTCTTCGAGCACATCACCACCGCCGATGCCGCAGCTTTCGTTGCCCAGGCGCCGGCCAACGTGGCCGCAACCATTACCGCCCACCATCTGCTGTTCAATCGCAACCACATGCTGGTGGGGGGGATCCGACCGCACTACTACTGCCTGCCGATCCTCAAGCGCGAGCGCCATCGTGAAGCGTTGCTGGCGGCGGCGACCTCGGGTAGCGGCAAGTATTTCCTGGGGACCGATAGTGCTCCCCATGCCCAGGGAGACAAGGAGTCCGCCTGTGGCTGCGCGGGCGCCTATACGGCGCCGGCCGCCATCGAGCTGTATGCCATGGCCTTCGAGCAGGCTGGCGCCCTGGACAAGCTGGAGGGGTTTGCCAGTCACCACGGTCCCGATTTCTACGGCCTTCCGCGCAATGCCGATACGGTGACACTGGTGCGTGAGACCTGGGAGCTGCCCCAGTCGCTTCCCTATATCCCGGGCCAGCGGATCGTGCCCCTCAAGGCGGGCGAAGCCCTGGAATGGAAGCTGCGTGACTGATACTCGTGCTACCCCGGCGGCAGTGCCGGGGTCAGGCCCTGGCGCCTCAGGAAATCGATGCCCGCGCCAATGGCGCGGCCACTGGTCAGGAAGCTTGTGATATGGCCCCGCAGTGGTTGACGATAGAGCTCGCTCTCTATGCCGGCCTGCTGCAGGAGGGCGTGGAAATCGGTCGCATGATCAACCGGTACCAGGCGGTCCCAGGTGCCATGGAAGAGGAAGAAGGGCGGGGCGTCCGGTGATATGTGACGAGCCGGTGACGCGAGCTCGTATTGCTCTGGCACTTCCGCCCGTTTGCCGCCAAGAAACTCCACCACCAGCCGGCCATCGTCGAATTTGAACAGGTCGCTGGGCGTCCCTCCGGCCAGTACTGCCGCGAGTCGCGCATGTTCGCCCCCGTAGGGTTGCGAGAGCGTCCCCACGGCGCCCTTGAGTGCCAGCAGACTGACGAGGTGGGCTCCCGATGAGTAGCCGACCCCGACGATTCGGTCGGTATCGATGCGCCAGTCGTCCTCGTCCGCTTTCCGGTGCAGCCAGGCCATGGCCTGCTGCAGGTCATGCAACTGGGCAGGAAACGGATATGTCGGGGCAAAGCGATACTGAACGTTGGCCACCACGAAGCCCTCGCTCGCCAGCCGTTCGGCGATGCCTCTCATGTCCTGCGGGCTGCGGTTCTGCCAGCCGCCGCCATGGACGACCAGGGCGGCCGGCCGGCGAGTCTGGCCGGGCGTATCGGGAAGGTAGATATCGGCGCCGAGCGGTTCTGGCCAGTCGGCGGGGGTATAGGTCTGGCGGCTCAATCGCTGGAAGGTGTAGGGCGGTTGCGCCGGGGTGTCCTGAGTGGCTGATGTCAGCGGTGCGGGGCTGGTCAGTGGCGTGATGGCGCAGCCGCCGCTTGCCAGCAGCGGGAGGCTGGCAGTGACTGCCAACAACAGCCTTCGCAACCCCCCGAAAGATGACATGGTTATCCGACAGCCGCCCTGGGCTTGCCGGCTCCCTCGGCCTGGGGGGCCGGGTCGGCCAGGCGCGCCACCATGGTTTCGACCATGCGCGCGGAGTGAGCGGCCGCCTTTTCCAGGAACTCATCGAAGGAGAGGTGGTTGTCGCCGCCGCCGGCGATATCCGACAGGGAGCGGATGATCACGAAGGGGCACCCATAGAGGTGACAGGTCTGGGCGATGGCTGCGGCCTCCATCTCGGCCGCCAGCATCGTGGGAAAGCGCGTGCGCGTCTTGAGGACCAGTTCGGGGCAGGCCATGAAGACATCGCCGGTGGCGATAAGGCCTTCCACCACGCGGACTTCTCCCAGCGCCTCGACGCACTCTCGGGCGACCTTCACCAGGCGCTCGTCGGGCAGGTAGGCCGCCGGCATCATGGGCACCTGGCCGTGTTCATAGCCGAATACGACGGCATCCACGTCGTGATGCCGTACCTCGCTTGACACCACCACATCGCCGATTTCCAGGCCTTCACCGAATCCCCCCGCAGAGCCGGTGTTGATGATCGCTTCCGGCTTGTAGACATCCAGCAGCAGGGTGGTGCCGATGGCGGCATTTACCTTGCCGATCCCGGACTGCAGGATCACCACATCGACACCATGGAGCATGCCATGGTGGAAGGTGCAGCCCACGTGAGTGCGGGTGCGGCGACCTTCCAGCAGAGAGGCGAGGTAGTCGACCTCCTGGGCCATGGCGCCGATGATGCCGATGCGTTTCATCGTTGGGGGTGTCTCCGGTGTCACTGAGTCAGAGGGGGCAAAGCCGTCGAGCCGTCATCAAGCCTGTGCTGCGAAGACCTGGCCCATTCGCCGCGCTTGGCCAGGAAGCCGCGCGCAACCTGCTTGGCGCCTTCCAGGCTGTGGCTCGCTGCCCAGCCGCACTGCATCTCGTTGCAGGCGGGAACCTCGTCGGCTTCAAGCACGTCTTCCAGGGTCTTTTGCAGCAGGTTCAGCACGTCGTCATAGTCGTCGTGATTGATCAGTGCCACATAGAAGCCGGTCTGGCAGCCCATGGGGCTGATATCGACGATGCGATCCGAGTGGTTGCGTGACAGCTCGGCCATCAGGTGCTCCAGGGAGTGCAGCGAAGGCATCTCCATGTGTTCCTGGTTGGGTTGGCAGATACGCATGTCGTACTTGTGGATCGTGTCGCCGTTGAGGCCTGTCTTGATGTCGGCCAGGCGCACGTAGGGAGCCTTCACCTTGGTGTGATCCAGGTTGAAGCTTTCGACGTTCATCTTGTCGCTCATGGGCGGCCTCGGGGCTGAAAAAGGGAGTGCATATTCTACCCGAGGTGTGCGCTCTTGTCAGGCGCCAGGAGTGCGTCGGATTTGACCGGATCTCGCAGCAGGTCAGCGTTAAGTCCGACAGGCTCCTAGGCCTGGGCAGACAGTGCCTCCTGTTCCATGGCGTCATGCATCTCGGCGGCGAGCAATGTGTTTTCCAGCAGGGAGGCAATGGTCATGGGGCCGACGCCGCCGGGGACGGGGGTTATCCAGGCGGCACGTTCGGCCGCGCTGGTGAAGTCGACGTCGCCCACCAGGCGGCCGTCCTCCTCGCGGTTGATGCCCACGTCGATGACGATGGCATCGTCGCGCACCCATTCGCCCTTCACCAGGCCGGGCTTGCCCACTGCCACAACCAGGAGCTCGGCACGCCTGACGTGCTCCTCCAGGTTGCGGGTGAAGCGATGGCACACCGTCGTGGTGCATCCGGCCAGCATCAGTTCCAGTGCCATCGGGCGGCCGACGATGTTGGAGGCGCCGACCACGGTGGCATCGAGGCCGCGCACCTTGAGGCCGCTGGCCTGCAGCAGCGTCATCACTCCCTTGGGCGTGCAGGGACGCAGCATCGGCAGTCGCTGGGCGAGGCGCCCGAGATTATAGGGGTGGAAGCCGTCGACATCCTTGTGGGGCAGGATTCGCTCGAGTATGGGGCGGGCGTCGAGATGGTCGGGCAGCGGGAGCTGCACGAGAATGCCATCGACCCTCGGGTCGGCATTCAGGTCGTCCACCATGTTCTCCAGCGCCAGCTGGGATGTCTCTGCCGGCAGGATGTGCAGGAAGGAGAGGATGCCGGCTCGCTCGCAGTCACGGTGCTTGTTGTTGACGTAGACCCGGGAGGCCGGATCGTCGCCCACCAGTACGACGGCGAGGCCGGGGGTCCGCTTGCCGTCCGCATGGCGTCTCTCGACCTGGCGAGCAACCTGTTGGCGGACCTGGGCGGCAATGGCCTTGCCATCGATGAGTTGGGCGGACATCGTGTCTTCCTCGTGCTTTGATGGTGGGCTGGCCGGCGTAAGCGTCACCTGCGGTGGAGGCTGGCCGGTGCAGGAAGGGGGCTGATTTTCGCATGCCGGGGCCGCGAGGCAAAGCGCAAAAAAGGCCCGGCCAGTCAGGCGGCTATTGACCCCGGAGGATTCTCGCGTAGAATACGCAGCGCTCGATGAGGCCTTGTGGCGGCATCGGGGCCGTGCGAAGACCGGCGGGGTGTAGCGCAGTCTGGTAGCGCGCCTGCTTTGGGAGCAGGATGTCGGGGGTTCGAATCCCTCCGCCCCGACCACAACTTCTTGTTTGTGCGAAGGAAATTGCTCAATCAGGGTTGCGGTCAGACGCCATGGAACGTAGAATGCGCCCATAGCTCAACCGGATAGAGCAACGGCCTTCTAAGCCGTAGGTTGCAGGTTCGAGTCCTGCTGGGCGTGCCATTAGGCATGTTGTGGCAGTGGCTGTTCCTGGTTCAGTGTTGTGCCGACTGGATTGTGGGTTGGCTTGATGACTGGCCAGTTGGTGCCGGAAAGCGGTACCGGTAGTTCGAGTTGTCGTTATGGTGGATGTAGCTCAGTGGTAGAGCCCCGGATTGTGACTCCGGTGGTCGTGGGTTCGATCCCCATCATCCACCCCATATCGATGCTCCAGGTCTTGCAGTGGTGGATGTAGCTCAGTGGTAGAGCCCCGGATTGTGACTCCGGTGGTCGTGGGTTCGAACCCCATCATCCACCCCATTGCAAGCTGCCCTGATCTTGCGTCTGTTCTTTCCCTGTTTCCCCCTCCTGTTCCTGCGTCAGCCTTTTCAGGGTCGTTCCTCCCGCGCGTCCGGTTTTTCGTCTCCGGTTTGTTCGTCATCGCCCATGATCTCGTCGTTCAACTGCCTGTGCCGATTGCCCTGGACCCCTTGTATTCTTGCCCGATGCCCCAATCCTATGGGCATGGCGCTTGCCAGCGCAGGCCGGGGTTCTTAGAATCCCTCTTTTGACCTTCCATGCTTTCAACAGAACGCCCCCAGTCGGTAGAGGACTATTCATGCAAGTTTCCGTCGAAACGCCTTCCCAGATCGAGCGCCGTGTCACGTTTCAGGTGCCAGCGGCCGAGGTCGACGAAGCCGTCGAGGCTCGCCTCAAGGACACTGCGAAGAACGTGCGCCTGAACGGCTTCCGCAAGGGGCGTGTGCCCATGTCGGTGGTGCGCCAGCGTTACGGTCGCGACGTGCGCGACGAAGTGGTGGGCGAAGTGATGCGCGAGCGTTACGTCAAGGCCATCTCGGAAGAGAACCTCAATCCCGCCGGTTTTCCCAGTATCGAGCCCAAGGTGAACGAGGCGGGCAAGGATCTGGAGTTCGTGGCCAACCTGGAGGTCTACCCGGAGATCGAGCTGGCCTCCATCGATGGCACCGAGGTCGAGCGTCCTGTGGTTGACGTGACCGATGCCGACCTCGAGGAAATGATCGACACACTGCGCAAGCAGAATGCTTCCTGGGAAGAGGTCGACCGCGTCGCCGCTGACGGTGACCAGGTCAAGATCGACTTCGAGGGTTTCCTCGGCGATGAGCCCTTCGAAGGCGGCAGCGCCGAAGGCCACGAGCTGGTGCTGGGATCCGGTAATTTCATCCCCGGCTTCGAAGCGCAGCTGGAGGGTGCCAAGGCCGGTGACGAGAAGGAGATCAAGGTCACCTTTCCCGAGGATTACCAGGCCGAGCACCTGGCCGGCCAGGAAGCCACCTTCAAGGTCAAGGTCCATGCAGTGAAGGGCCAGGCACTGCCCGAGATCGACGAAGAGTTCATCAAGCGCTTCGGTGTGGAAGACGGCGATGTGGAGAAGTTTCGTGCCGAGGTGAAGAAGAACATGGCCCGCGAAGCGAAGCAGGCCGTCGACAATCGCGTCAAGCAGCAGGTGCTGGAAGCGCTCAAGAAGGCCAATGACGTGCCGGTGCCCCAGACGCTGGTGCAGCAGGAGACCGATGCGCTCAAGCGCCAGGCGGCTCAGCAGTTCGGCCTGGGCGAGGACTTCGATGTCACTCAGCTGCCCAACGAACTCTTTGCCGAGCAGGCCAAGGGGCGCGTTCAGGTAGGCCTTTTGCTGGCCGAGGTGATCAAGTCCAGTGAGCTTGACGCCACCGATGACGAGATCCGTGCCAAGGTCGAGGAGCTGGCCGAGCAGTATCAGGATCCGCAGCAGGTCGTCGATTACTACATGAGTAACGACCAGCTCAAGACCCAGGTCAAGTCAGCCATTCTCGAAGAGAAGGCGGTCGACAAGCTGCTGGAGCAGGCGACCGTCAAGGACGTCGAGATGAGCTATCAGCAGGCTCTGGCCGCTGCTCAGCAGCAAGCCGAGCAGGATGACGAAGCCGCCAGTGAGACCGAAGCCGAAGAGGGGCAGGAAGCCAAGAGCTGACCCCCTCGCCGGCTGCCCCTTCCGGAGCTGCCGAGGCTGGCAGGTACCGGAAGGGGGTATTACGCTTCCATTCATCGGATGCAAGGACATCACACTGATGAGCAACGAGTTCGAGATTCATAACGCCGGCGGCCTGGTGCCGATGGTAGTGGAGCAAAGCGCACGCGGTGAGCGGGCCTACGACATCTACTCTCGCCTGCTGAAGGAACGTGTGATCTTCCTGGTGGGGCCGGTTGAAGATCACATGGCCAACCTGGTGGTGGCGCAGATGCTGTTCCTCGAGTCCGAGAACCCGGACAAGGACATCCATCTCTACATCAATTCGCCGGGTGGCGCCGTGACCGCGGGCATGGCGATCTATGACACCATGCAGTTCATCAAGCCGGATGTATCCACCGTCTGCATCGGTCAGGCGGCCAGCATGGGTGCTCTGCTGCTGGCTGGCGGTGCGCCCGGCAAGCGCTACTGCCTCAGCAATTCACGGATGATGATCCACCAGCCGTTGGGCGGCTATCAGGGGCAGGCCTCCGATATCGAGATTCACACCCGTGAGATACTCGGTATACGGGACAAGCTCAATCGTATTCTGGCGCATCACACCGGCCAGGATTTCGATACGATTGCGCGAGACACGGATCGCGACAACTTCATGGATGGCAAGCAGGCGGCGGAATATGGCCTGATCGATGCTGTACTGGATAAGCGGCCCGCATCCTGATAGCGTGATTCGATAAACGCCCTTCACACGTGAAATCCGGCGGTTTCTGGCCGCCGAAGCGACAGAGGTACGCGAATGGCCGACGGCAAAGGCAAGGACGAGGGCGGCAAGCTGCTGTACTGCTCGTTCTGTGGCAAGAACCAGAATGAAGTGCGCAAGCTGATTGCAGGCCCGTCCGTCTATATCTGCGACGAGTGTGTCGATCTCTGCAACGACATCATTCGCGAGGAAGTTCTCGATGCCGACGCCGAGAGCGATGAGGAACGGCTGCCCGTTCCCCGCGAGATCCGTCGCACCCTGGACGATTACGTCATCGGCCAGGACCGCGCCAAGACGGTGCTGTCCGTAGCCGTCTACAACCACTACAAGCGGCTTCGCGCCGGCATCAAGACCGATGACGTGGAGCTGGGCAAGTCCAACATCCTGCTCATCGGTCCCACCGGTAGCGGCAAGACCCTGCTGGCGGAAACCATGGCTCGGCTGCTCAATGTGCCGTTCACCATCGCCGATGCCACGACGCTGACCGAAGCGGGCTATGTCGGGGAGGATGTCGAGAACATCATCCAGAAGCTGCTGCAGAAGTGCGACTACGATGTGGAGAAGGCCCAGCGCGGTATCGTCTACATCGACGAGATCGACAAGATTTCTCGCAAGTCAGATAACCCCTCCATTACCCGGGATGTCTCCGGCGAGGGCGTTCAGCAGGCACTGCTGAAGCTGATCGAGGGCACCACGGCCTCCGTGCCGCCCCAGGGGGGGCGCAAGCATCCCCAGCAGGAGTTCCTGCAGGTCGATACCGGCAATATCCTGTTTATCGTCGGTGGTGCCTTTGCCGGCCTGGACAAGGTAATCCGTGATCGCGCCGAGAAGGGCGGCATCGGGTTCAACGCCACGGTCAAGAGCAAGGACGAGGCCAAGGGCATCGGTGCACTGCTTGCCGATGTCGAGCCGGATGATCTGGTCAAGTTCGGTCTCATTCCCGAATTCGTCGGGCGCCTGCCGGTCATTGCCACCCTGACCGAGTTGAGCGAGGATGCGCTGGTCCAGATCCTGACCGAGCCGAAGAACTCGCTGGTCAAGCAGTATGCCCGCCTGTTCGACATGGAAGGGGTGGAGCTGGAGTTCCGCGAGGATGCCCTGCGTGCCGTGGCGATCAAGGCCATGACCCGCAAGACGGGTGCCCGTGGGCTGCGCTCGATCCTCGAGTCGGTGCTGCTGGACACCATGTACGAGATTCCCTCCATGGAAGGGGTGACCAAGGTGGTGATAGACGCCACGGTCATTGCTGGCGAGAGCGAGCCGCTGCTGATCTATTCGCAGCAGGATCAGCGGGTCGACGGCACCGACGGCTAGCGGTGCGGCAGGCGATCCTGACCGATGCTCATGCCAGTGGAAGGGGTCGCCTGAGCGACCCCTTTGCTTGTCTGTTCCCCGCTCTCTCCCTTGCAATGGGGGCGTGTCGCCCCCACACCCTTCCTTATCCACCCGATTCGTTTGAGGAACGTCTGCGATGCAGCAGAACGCCGATCAGACCCTGAGTCTGCCCCTCCTTCCACTGCGCGATGTCGTTGTCTATCCGCAGATGGTGATACCGCTGTTCGTTGGAAGGGAGAAATCCATCCAGGCACTGGATGCGGCCATGGCGGCCGACAAGCGTGTTCTGCTTGTGGCCCAGCGTGAGGCCGGCCAGGACGACCCTGGCACCGAGGATCTCTTTGACATAGGCACTGTCGCCGAGATCATGCAGTTGCTCAAGTTGCCCGACGGTACCGTCAAGGTGCTGATCGAAGGTACCTCCCGTGCCGACCTCCGCGAGGTGCACCATACCGATCAAGGCTACAGCCTGGCCGAGGCCATGCTGCGTGATAGCGAGCCGCTGTCGGAGCGCGAGCAGGAGGCGTTGGTTCGCGTGCTGCTCAACCAGTTCGAGCAGTACGTCAAGCTTTCCAAGAAGGTGCCCAATGAGGTGCTCAACTCCCTCTCCGGGATCGAGGACCCGAGCCGCCTCGTCGATACCATCTGTGCCCATCTGTCGCTGAAGATTGGTGACAAGCAGCAGTTGCTGGAAATGGACCGGGTCCGCGACCGTATCGAGCACCTGATGGCGCTGATCGAGTCGGAAATCGACCTGCTGCAGGTTGAGAAGCGCATCCGCTCCCGGGTCAAGGACCAGATGGAGAAATCCCAGCGGGAGTACTATCTCAACGAGCAGATGAAGGCCATCCAGAAGGAGATGGGCGAGCTCGAGAACGTGCCCAACGAGGCCGAGAAATACGAGCAGGCCATCGAGGAGTCCGGGATGCCCAAGGAGGCCAGGGACAAGGCCACCCAGGAGCTCGGCAAGCTCAAGATGATGTCCCCCAACTCGGCCGAGGCCACGGTCGTGCGCTCCTATCTCGACTGGCTGGTCGCCGTGCCCTGGAAGAAGCGTACTCGGGTCAAGCATGACCTGGTCCATGCCCACAAGGTGCTGGATGAGGACCACTATGGCCTGGACGAGGTGAAGGAGCGGATCCTCGAGTACCTCGCCGTGCAGAAGCGGGTCAAGAAGCTCAAGGGCCCGGTGCTTTGCCTGGTCGGCCCTCCCGGGGTGGGCAAGACCTCCCTGGGCCAGTCGATCGCCCGTGCCACCAATCGCAAGTACGTGCGGCTGGCGCTGGGTGGGGTGCGCGACGAGTCCGAGATTCGTGGCCACCGGCGCACCTACATTGGCTCGCTCCCGGGCAAGATGGTCCAGCGCATGAGCAAGGCAGGGGTCAGGAATCCGCTGTTCCTGCTCGACGAAGTCGACAAGATCGGCATGGACCATCGTGGCGATCCGGCATCTGCCCTGCTCGAGGTGCTCGATCCGGAGCAGAACGACAAGTTCAACGACCACTATCTCGAGCTGGACTACGACCTGTCCGACGTGATGTTCATCTGCACTGCCAACTCCATGAATATTCCCGGGCCGCTGCTGGACCGTATGGAGATCATCCGGCTGCCCGGCTATACCGAGGACGAGAAGCTGGCCATCGCGCGTCGCTACCTGGTTGCCAAGCAGCTCAAGGCCAATGGTTTCAAGGATGACGAGCTGAGTTTTGGCGACGACGCGTTGCTCGAGTTGATCCGCTACTATTCCCGCGAGGCCGGCGTACGCGAGCTGGAGCGACAGATTGCCAAGGTTTGCCGCAAGGTGCTGCGTGAGCGGCTGGAGCAGCAGGGGCAGGGCGCCCAGGCACCGGTGACGCTGGGTGCCGGGGATATCGAGCAGTATGCCGGTGTGCGCCGCTACAGCTACGGTTTGGCCGACAAGGAGGACCAGGTGGGGCGTGTCACCGGCCTGGCGTGGACGTCGGTCGGTGGTGAGCTGCTCAACATCGAGTCGGTGGTCACCCCGGGCAAGGGTCGTATCAACAAGACCGGCCCGCTGGGTGATGTCATGAAGGAGTCGGTGAGTGCCGCTCATACCGTGGTGCGTGCCCGTGCCGAGGCGCTGGGTATCGACCCTGAGCGCTTCGAGAAGGAGGATCTGCATATTCACGTCCCCGAGGGGGCGACGCCCAAGGATGGCCCCAGCGCCGGCATCGCCATGGTGACGGCGATGGTATCCGCCTACACTGCGCGCCCGGTTCGTTGCGACCTGGCCATGACCGGGGAGGTCAACCTGCGGGGTGAGGTGATGCCGATCGGCGGTTTGAAGGAGAAATTGCTGGCTGCGCGGCGCGGTGGTATAAAGACCGTGCTCATTCCGGAAGAGAACCGACGGGATCTCAAGGAGGTGCCGGATAACATCAAGGATGCTTTGGATATCCGGCCCGTTCGCTGGATCGATGAGGTGCTTGAGGCGGCTCTGGCTGAAAGGTCCGACCCCCAAGGCGATGATTCCCGAGCGGATGATTCTGCATCACCCACCTCAATGATCAGCACGCATTAACGTTTTTTTTTCGTCATGCCGGGAGAAAAACCCCGGTATGACGCGGTCTGGCGCCGCAAGTTGCTTGACACATCTTTTACTGCATTGCTATAAACTGCTGCCATGCTGTGATCGTGTTGCCAGGCGAAAGGTGCGCCGATTAGAGCCATTTTCTGAAACAGTCAAGGGGTGAAGTGTGAACAAATCCGAGCTGATCGAAGCCATCGCCGCGTCTGCCGATATTCCCAAGGCCGCCGCAACCCGTGCATTGGATGCCATGGTCGACACCGTCACCGAGAGTCTCAAGAGCGGTGACACCGTCTCCCTGGTGGGCTTTGGTACTTTCTCCGTCAAGGAGCGCGCTGCGCGTACCGGGCGCAACCCGCAGACCGGCGAGCCGATCCAGATCAGCGCAGCCAAGGTGCCGACCTTCAAGGCCGGCAAGGCACTCAAGGACGCCGTCAACTGAGTCAGCGGCTATTTTGCGCCGCGGGTCGTCGCTTCACGCAGGCCATCATCGGCAGCAAAAACCAGGCGCATCGCCTTAGCGATGCGCCTTCTTTATTTTTGGGCTGATCCTCGGTGCCGTGCGGGGGCCATGGTGGGAATGCCTCTGTCACCGTATAATACGGCGCGTCAGCCAGCCAACAATCATCAGCCGAGGCCTCCATGCTGCAAAGTATACGTGACCGCTCCAGAAGTTGGGGTGCGAAGATCATCATCGGAGCCGTGGTCGTGACCATGGCCCTGTTCGGGGTCGAGTCCCTGGTGGGGCTGCTTGGCGGAAGCGGCGACGAAGTCGCCAAGGTCAATGGCCAGACGATTACTCGTCAGGAACTCGAGGTGGAGGTTCAGCGGGCCATTCGCTCGGGGCAGGTGCCGCCCGAGCAGGAGCGGGCGTTGCGCGGCCAGGTTCTCGATGAGCTGATCGGCGAGCGACTGCTCACGGCCTTTGCCGAAGATGGCGGCCTGCACCTCTCCGATGAGCAGCTCGATCAAGTTATCGTCACGCTGCCGGAATTCCAGAACCAGAACGGCCGTTTCGATGCCGACCTGTTTCGTAATCGCCTGGCCAGCGCCGGATTCACGCCGTCGTCCTTCCGTGCGGCGTTGCGGGTGGACCTGAAGCGACAGCAGGTTCAGCAAGGCCTTGTCTTGAGTGACTTCACGTTGGAAAGCGAGCGGCAGACCCTGGCGGCCTTGCAGCGTCAGGTTCGTTCCTTTCGCTACCATACGCTGAGTGCCGGTGATCTGGTCGAGCCCGTGACGGTTACTGAGCAGGATCTGGTTGCCTACTACGAAGAGAATGCCGATCGCTACCGGCGTCCCGAGCAGGTTCGGCTCGAGTATGTGGTGCTGGATCGCCAGGAGATGGCGGATGCCGTAGACATCTCCGACGATGACCTCCGCAGCGCCTGGGAGGCGCGTGGCCGCGATGTCGATCGTCGTGTGTCCCATATCATGGTTGGTTTCAATGACGAGCGTAGCCGTGAGGAAGCCCTGGCGCGGCTGGAAGAGGCTCGTGCCCAGCTCGCCGAGGGTGAGGACTTTGCCGATCTGGCACTCCGCTATTCCGACGATGCCACTACTGCCGAGCAGGGGGGCGACCTTGGCGTCATCAGCCGTGGCTTCTTCGGCGATGCGTTCGATGAAGCTGCCTTCGCCCTAGGGCCCGGTCAGGTGTCAGGTATCGTCGAGACCGACAGCGGCCTGCATCTGCTCAAGGTGACAGAGCTCGACCAGCCGCCGCTGGATGAAATGCGTGAAGAGCTGGAGCGTGACCTGGCCCTTGCCGAGGTCAGCGATGCCTTCAACCAACGGGTACAGACCCTGATCGATGAAAGCTTTGCTGCCGACGACCTCGCCAGCGTAGCCGACCTGCTGGAACTCGGCCTGCGCGAAAGCGACTGGGTCTCCCGCGAGGGCGGCGAGGGCGTCCTCTCCGAACCGGGTGTCATGCAGGAAGCCTTCAGTGAAGATGTTCTGGTCGAGGGCTTCAACAGCGACGTGATCGAGCTGGACGAGGATCGCAGGATGGTGCTGAGGGTCGCCGAACATCGGGAGGCCGCCGTGCTTCCGCTCGACGAGGTCCGCGATCGCGTGACGGCGGCCGTGGAGCGCCACAAGCAGCGCGAGGCGCTGCTTGACGTGGCGAGGACGCAGGTGGAGCTGCTGAGGGAAGGCGAGGCACTGGATATCGACTGGCGCCGCGTCGAGCATGCCTCGCGACAGCAGGACAACGTGCCGCGCTCCGTGCTGCAGGCGGCATTCCGGCTGCCTCACCCCGAAGCGGATAGGACTGTATATGGCCAGGCCTCCGACGATGGCCGGGTAGTGCTCATCGCCCTGGATCGCGTCGAGGAGGGTGAAGTGGATACCGAGGTGGAGAACTTCGTGGCCCGGATGGCGGAACAGCTCCGCGGGCAGGCGTCGATACAGGGCCTCCAGTCCTACCTGCGGGAAACCGCCGATATCGATCGCCTCTGATAGCAAAATCAGGTGCGGGAAACAGGAGGCCGGCGTGCCTCCTGTTCTTTGTGTCGTGATTATACCGTTATCTCTATCATGAGATCTCCACGATCATTGGCGAATGGCTGTCGGCGGCAACGTCTGGGTGATACCATTATGTTATGAAATAACATCTTGAATGATCCCTTCATCCTGGAGGCGTGCGAATGCGTGGCACACCGCTTGAGTCGATTCCCGTACATCTGGTGACAGGTTTTCTCGGAAGCGGGAAGAGCACGCTGATTCGTGGACTGCTCGACCAGAAGCCGGCGGATGAGACCTGGGCGATCCTGATCAACGAATTCGGTCAGGTGGGGATCGACCAGGCGATGTTCGAGGAGCGGGATGACCTGGTCGTGAAGGGGCTCCCCGGGGGCTGTCTCTGTTGCCAGCTTGCCTTCGTGCTGCAGGCGACGCTGGTCAACCTGCTGCATCGGCATCGGCCGGACCGCCTGATCGTCGAGCCGTCGGGCCTGGGGCACCCGGCGGGCCTGCTCGATGTCCTGCGAGGCGAGGCCTTCCACGGCATTCTCGACGTCCGCGACATTATCGTGACCCTCGACCCGGCGCGCCTCGATGAGCCACGGGTGCGGGAGCACGATACCTTTCGTGACCAGCTGGCCATGGCCGATGCCGTGGTGCTGACCAAGGCCGACCTGGCCACTGCGGCTCAGCGGGCGGCGGCGCGTCGCCATGCCGCCGACCACTGGGCCGGCAAGGAAGTGGATCGTCGAGGCATCGCATGGAAAGTTGCCGATATCCCGGCTGCTTCAGAGTGAAGAGCATGCCGCCACGGCGGCAGCACTGCCCGCAAGCGATGCCCACGACCGACTAAGGGCCGCGGCGGAAAAGGCGAGAGTGGTGAGGCTGGATGAGGCCATGCTGTCGCGCCCCGGCCGGGAGCAGCCCATGTACGAGACGGCAACGGCGCTTGGCTATACCACCTTGGGGTGGCGCTGGCATCCGGATACGCGCTTCAACCTGGACCGCCTGACCTCGGTGCTCGATCGGTTGTCACCCGGGCTGCGGGTCAAGGGAGTCTTGCACACCGATGCCGGATGGAGGCTCTATAACCGTGGCGATGGCGCTGCCAAGCTGGAGCCCAGCGTGTGGCGGCTGGATTCCCGGCTGGAGGTGATCGGGGAGGCAGGAAGCCTCCCCGAGCCCGAGGCGCTTCAGGTCGATCTGGATGCCTGCGCAGAGTGATCCCCGATGGCCAGAGGGGGCGGGTGTCAGATATCGATCTGCTCCAGGGTCGGGCGTCCGTCGCTATCGATGATCACTTCCCAGCCGCGGCCGGGCTGCCAGTCGCCCAGCACGATACGCCGGGCGGGTGTCCCGTCGATCTCGAAGTCGTGGACCGCCGGGCGATGGGTGTGGCCGTGGATGAGGGTCCTGACGCCATGGTCGCGCATCACCTGGACGACTTCGGCGGGGGTCACGTCCATGATGTCATCGGCCTTGCCGGAGGTGGCTTCGCCGGACTGTTGGCGCAAGGAGGCAGCCAGGGTGATACGGTCGGCAATCGGCATGGCCAGTACTTGCTGCTGCCAGGCGGGCTGGCGTGCCTGGGCACGGAAGGCCATATAGGCTTCGTCCCGGGTGCAGAGGCTATCGCCATGCATCAGCAGTATCGGCTCGTCATGGAACATGACCAGGGCCGGGTCGGCCAGCAGCTTGGCGCCGGCGGCCGTGGCGAATCGGTGTCCGAGCAGGAAATCACGGTTGCCGTGCATCAGGTAGACTGCGGTGCCATCGTCTGCGAGCCGCCGCAGGGCGGTGGCGAGTTCCACGGCGAGTGCGGCATTGCCGCTGGCATCCTCCTCGACCATGTCGAGGAGATCGTCACCGATCCAGGCTTCGAAGAGGTCGCCGAGAATATAGAGGGCTTCTGCCCCATGGGCCCGCTGCTGGAGCCAGCCGAGAAAACCCTCGGTTACCTCGGGTACTTGGGGTTGCAGGTGGAGGTCGGAAACTATCAGAGTGGTCATGGGCCGTCTCGCAGGGCTGTGTCATGGCGGGTCGGCGCAACATGAGTCACGGGGTGGTCATGTTGCGCTTCGATCCCCTCAGCTGTCGGCGGGGTCTTCCTTCATGTAGGCCCGCTGGATGATCACGTCCTCGGCCGGGACGTCGGCGTGCATGCCGCGACGGGTGGTCTCCACGGCGGTGATCTTCTCGACCACGTCCATGCCGTCGACGACCTCGCCGAAGACGCAGTAGCCCCAGCCCTGGATGTTCTTGCCGCTGTGGTTGAGGAAGTCATTGTCGGCCACGTTGATGAAGAATTGTGCCGTGGCAGAGTGGGGGTCCTGGGTACGTGCCATGGCCAGGGTGCCCGTGGTGTTCTTGAGGCCGTTGTCGGCTTCGTTCTCGACCGGCTCGCGGGTCGGCTTCTGGTTGAACTCCTGGTCGAAGCCGCCGCCCTGGACCATGAAGCCAGGGATCACCCGATGAAACAGCGTGCCATCGAAATGCCCATCGCGTACGTACTGCTCGAAATTGGCGGCGGTTTTCGGGGCCTTCTCGTGATTCACGGCAACGGTGATATCACCGAAGTTGGTCTCTAGAACGATCATCGCTTTTTCCTGTGTGCTTATCTTGGGCAATAGCAGGCGCGCCTTGGCGCCGTGCAGGGGCGTGACGCTATAATAGCGGTTTTGCATCGATGCGCGAAGCGCGTCGGGTTGCGCCTGACTCTAAGACAGCCCGCGACACGGGCTTCGCGCCCTTGGGCCGCGATTCAACCAGAGGTTTACCGCATCAACATGTCCACCGATACCGCCAGCGCGCCGAATTTTATCCGCAACCAGATCCGTGACGAGATCGAAGCCGGGAAGGCCGGCCGGGTCGTCACGCGTTTCCCGCCGGAGCCCAACGGCTTCTTGCATGTGGGGCATGCGAAATCGATCTGTCTCAACTTCGGCCTGGCCGAGCAGTTCGGTGGGGACTGTCATCTGCGCTTCGACGATACCAACCCCGCCAAGGAAGAGCAGGCCTATATCGATGCCATCAAGGAGGATGTGGCCTGGCTGGGATTCCAGTGGGCAGGGGAGGTGCGCTTTGCCTCCGACTACTTCGACCAGCTCTATGCCTGGGCGCAGCATCTGATTCGCCAGGGCAAAGCCTACGTGGACGATCTCTCCCCCGAAGAGATTCGCGAGTATCGCGGCAGCCTGACCGAGCCCGGCAGGCCGAGCCCGTACAGCACGCGCAGCGTGGAAGAAAACCTCGATCTGCTGGAGCGCATGCGCATCGGCGAGTTTGCCGAGGGCGAGAAGGTACTGCGCGCCAGAATCGACATGGCTGCACCGAATATCAATCTGCGCGACCCGATTCTCTATCGTATCCGCCACGCTCATCACCACCAGACCGGGGACAAGTGGAAGATATACCCCTCCTACGACTTCGCTCACGGCCAGTCGGATGCCATCGAAGGTGTCACGCACTCCATCTGCACCCTTGAGTTCGAGGATCATCGGCCGCTCTACGAGTGGTTCCTGGAGAACCTGCCGGTGCCGGCAAGGCCCCGCCAGATCGAGTTCGCCCGGCTCAATCTCAACTACACACTGACCTCCAAGCGCAAGCTCAAGCTGCTGGTGGATGAGGGTATCGTCGATGGCTGGGATGACCCGCGTATGCCGACCATCTCCGGCATGCGCCGCCGTGGCTATACGCCCGGGTCGATCCGCAAATTCTGCGACATGATCGGCGTGACCCGTGCCGACGGTGGCCTGGTGGACATCGCCATGCTCTATCACGCCATTCGTTCGGACCTCGAGGATAATGCGCCGCGGGCCATGTGCGTGCTCAAGCCGCTGAAGGTTGTGCTGACCAACGTGGGTGAAGATCACGAGGAGGTCTTCGATGTGCCCGGGCATCCTGCGCGTGAGGACATGGGGGTTCGCCGGGTTCCCTTCACCCGTGAGCTGTGGATCGATCAGGACGACTTCATGGAGGAGCCGCCGAAGAAGTTCTTCCGGCTGGCCCCGGGCCAGGAGGTACGGCTGCGCAATGCCTACGTGATTCGTTGCGACGAAGTGGTCAAGGACAGCGCCGGCGAGATCGCCGAGCTGCGCTGCTCGGTGGATTTCGACACCCTGGGCAAGAACCCCGAAGGCCGCAAGGTGAAGGGAGTGATTCACTGGGTCAGCGCTGCCCATGCGGTGCCCATGGAAGTGCGCCTCTACGACAACCTGTTCCAGGTGGAGCAGCCCGACCGGGACCGCGACACCGACTTTCTCGAGCACCTCAATCCCGACTCCCTGCAGGTGTGCCAGGCCATGGGAGAACCTAGCCTGGCCGATGTCACGCCCGAGTCGCGTTTCCAGTTCGAGCGCGTTGGCTACTTCTGTGCCGATCGCCACGCCTGTACCACGGGCAAGCGGGTGTTCAACCGCACGGTCGGACTCAAGGATAGTTGGGCAAAGATTCAGAAGAAGGGCTGACATGCAGATCTACAACACGCTGACGCGTCGCAAGGAGAGCTTCCAACCCATCGAGCCGGGCAGGGTGCGCATGTACGTCTGCGGCATGACCGTCTACGACTACTGCCACCTGGGCCATGCCCGGGTGATGGTGGCATTCGATGTGGTGACCCGCTACCTGCGCTGGCGCGGTTACGACGTCACCTACGTGCGCAATATCACCGACATCGACGACAAGATCCTCAAGCGCGCCGACGAGAATGGCGAGAGCATCGGCGCGTTGACCGAGCGCATGATCGCTGCCATGCACGAGGACGAGGCGCGTCTTTTCGTGCTGCGGCCGGATCTTGAGCCCCGTGCCACTGGCCATGTGGCCGAGATCATCGCCATGATCGAGACCCTGATCGACAAGGGCTATGCCTATGCGGCGAGCAATGGCGACGTCTATTACCGGGTGCGAAAGTTCGAGGGCTACGGCAAGCTCAATAACCGTGACCTGGACGAGATGCGCTCTGGTGCCCGGGTCGAGGTCGATGAGCACAAGGAGGACCCACTCGATTTCGTACTCTGGAAAGCGGCCAAGTCCGGCGAGGAGAGCTGGGCCTCGCCTTGGGGCGAGGGGCGTCCAGGCTGGCATATCGAGTGCTCGGCGATGTCGACCTGCTGCCTCGGGGAGACCTTCGACATTCATGGCGGCGGCCCGGACCTGACCTTTCCCCACCACGAGAACGAGATCGCCCAGAGCGAGGCGGCCACCGGCAAGCCCTACGTCAATACCTGGATGCATGCGGGTGCAGTGAGGGTGGACCAGGAGAAGATGTCCAAGTCCCTTGGCAACTTCTTCACCATCCGTGAGGTGCTCGAGTCCCATGACCCGGAGGTGGTGCGCTACCTGCTGGTGGCAAGCCACTACCGCAGTGCCATCAACTACGCCCCGGAGTCCCTGGCGGATGCCCGCAAGTCACTGGAGCGGTTCTACAACTCGCTGGAGGGCGTTGCGCACGATTCCGGTGAGGACAAGGTCGATGGTGGTTTCGAGGAGCGGTTTGTCGCCGCCATGGATGACGACTTCAACACGCCCGAGGCGTTGTCGGTGCTCTTCGATCTGGCCCGGGAGCTGAACCGTGCCAGGAAGGAGGCGCCGGACAGGGCCCCGCCCCTGGCCGGCGAGCTCAAGCGACTGGGCGGCGTGCTTGGTCTGTTGCAGCAGGCGCCCGAGGCATTCCTCAAGGGCGGTGCCGGCGATCTGCCGCTGAGTGAGGCGGAGATCGAAGCGAAGATCGTTGCCCGTGCTGAAGCCAAGAAAGCGAAGGATTTTGCCGCCGCCGACGAGATTCGCGATGAGCTGGCGGCCCTTGGCATCATCCTCAAGGATTCCCGCGAGGGGACCAGCTGGGTGCTGGAGCAGACTGGATAGGTTTTCCGACATGAGGATTGCCAGTGTCGTTGGTTGCTCTCATCCGGATCCGCGCCCGGCCCTTTGCCGGGCGCGCTTCGTTATGCCGTTGCGGGTGGCAGCGGGATCTGGCGGGGCCAGTCGTCAGCGACCACGAAAAGTCGGCGAAGGCCATCGCCCGAATGGCGTTTGTCGCCTGGCAGCAGGGCGACCTGCACCGGGGAGCCGTGGCTCCGGAAGTGCTGAGCCAGGCGGGCCTCAACGTCACGCAGGGCAGTGAATGCCTCGTCTCTGGGCAGGGCAAGCCAATGGGGCTTGGCCAGCCAGGCGGCGCGGGTGCCCCGGGGCAGTCCGTCGCGGAAACTGCGCCACTCTCTCCAGTGAAGCCACTGCCCCCTGAGATGCTCGGGGGTCGCCTCCCGGGGCGACGGGAGTGCCTGATGCCAGGGATAGAAGAGCACGCCTGGCATCGCCAGCTGCGGCTGGATGAATGGTTCCGGGGTGGGGCCGATATCCCTTGGCCGGGTGTGAAGCCGGATCGACAGGCGTGTCTCGGTGCGCTCGGTCAGGCGCAGTTGATGGCGATGGAGGTGCTCGCGCTTGGTTGCCAGGCTGTCGGCGCCACCGGGGCCGATCCAGCGCGCCTGATCGCGGCTGCCCCCCGGACCTTCCGGCAGGCCGAGATAGAACTTGATGGCCACCTCCAGGTGAATGGGCATCGGGTCATTGCGGCGGCGATAGAGCAGGTCGAGCTCCCCCAGGGTGCGCTTGCCCTGGTGGATACGCAGGTTATTCGCCAGTAGCCGCGTACCGGGGGCGGCATCGAGCAGGAACTGCCAGAGCCTTTCATGGTAGAGCCCCATGCGGCCATCAACGGTGCTGCCGACGCGCCGCTCGAGCCCTGTGGTGCAGCTTCCAGTGCATCGAGAAAGCCTGCAAGCTGGCGCTCGCCTGCCAGCCCCAGCACCTCTCTGGAGGGACGTCCCGGCCATTCGGCGTGGATCAAATCCGGCGCCAGGATGATCCAGGCCAGGTCGCGCACCAGTGGATGATGACAGTCAGCAAGATGGGGGTCGCCGCTTGCAAGCATGGTCAATAAGCATTCCGCGTTGAGATCAGGTCTGACAGCCAAACTGTACACCCCTTATACTCAGGGAACATTCACAACCAATGGGTGGTGGCGATGAAACGCTCCCTGACCGGCATGGCAGTCCTGGCGACTGCCTCCTTGCTGACCCTGTCTGCGGCCCAGGCCAGCGGTCCCGTGGTGGTCTCCTCCAAGATCGATACCGAAGGCTCGGTTCTCGGCCAGCTGATTATCCAGCGGCTCGAACAGGCCGGCATCGAGGTCGAGGACCGGCTGCAGCTGGGTGGCACCAGTATCGTGCGCAGCGCCCTGAAGGCCGGCGAAATCGACCTCTACCCCGAGTATACCGGCAATGGCGCCTTCTTCTTCGACATGGCCGACAGCGATGTCTGGAACGACGCCGGTGAGGCTTATGCCACGGTGAAAGAGCTGGACGCCGAGGATGGCCTGATCTGGTTGATGCCTGCTGATGCCAACAACACCTGGGCCATGAGCGTCCGCGGCGACCTGGCGCGCGAACAGGGGCTTGCCACGCTTGAGGACCTGGCGGATTACCTGGCGGCGGGTGGCGAGTTCAAGTTTGCCGCCAGTGCGGAGTTCGTCGAATCCGAGCAGGCACTTCCGGCGTTTCAGCAGGCCTACGGCTTCGAGCTGTCGTCGGATCAGCTATTGGTGTTGTCGGGCGGGAATACCGCTGCCACCATGCGGGCCGCTGCCCAGCAGACCAGCGGCGTCAATGGGGCCATGACCTATGGCACCGATGGTGGCCTGGGCGCGCTGGACCTGGTGGTGCTGGAGGATACCCTGGGCGTTCAGCCGGTCTACCAGCCCGCGCCGGTGGTGCGTGAAGCTGTGCTGGAGGCGCATCCCGAGATCGAGTCGCTGTTGGCGCCGGTGTTCCAGGCGTTGGATCTCGAGACACTGCAGCGGCTGAACGGACAAGTGGCCGTCGATGGGTTGGACCCGCGTCGGGTCGCCGAGGACTTTCTTGCCGAGCTGCCGGAATGATGCGTGACCACTGATAGATGTTCGCCCAATTGGGTACTGCTGTGTCTTATGTCGGTCGGACTGCTCGCCTGGCTGGCCCTCGAGGCGGTGAGCATCGCGCCCAACCGCCTCGTCGCCGGTACGCCCCATCGCGCCCAGGAGGTGCATGGCTGGTGGGCCGCGCTGCTGGCCACTCTGCCCATGCTGGCCGTGATCGTTCTGGCCTGGCGGCCCGATACCCGACGTCTGCAGGCCGCGCTGGCCGTGGTGCTCGGGCTGCTGGTGGCGATGCCGCTCTGGCTGGCAACAGCGGTCATGGCCCTGTCCGATCCCGACCTGCCTCAGGCGCGGCTGGGAATCGGTGCGTCGCTCTGGTTGCTGCTGTTTCTGTGGTTGCTGGTGCTGATTGAGCTGCGTACCCGCCTGAACCTGTCGCGGGCGATCGGCTGGCTGTTGCTGCTGCCGGTCGTGCTTGCCTGGTGGCTGTCGCTGTCGTTCTGGCTCGAGCCCCTGGCGCTCTACCGGGAGTATCAGGGGCGCAGCGATCAGTTCGCCTCGGCCATCGTCTATCACCTGGCCCTGGTCGGCGCGGCAGTGGGTGCAAGCCTGCTGCTGGGGATCGTGTTGGCGCTGTGCATGCGTCGCTACGCCGGGATGCGCAAGGCCGGTTTCGGTTTGCTCAATGTCGTGCAGACCATCCCCAGCCTGGCCCTCTTCGGCCTGCTGCTGGCACCCCTGGCTTGGCTCTCGGCACGGTACGACTGGCTGGCATCCATGGGCGTGAGCGGTATCGGTTGGGCGCCGGCCTGGCTGGCGCTGGTGGGCTATAGCCTCCTGCCCATGGTGCGCAACACCTATGTCGCGCTGGAGGGTGTCGAGCCGGCGGTGATCGAATCGGCCCGGGGGATGGGCATGAGTCGTCGTCAGACCTTCTTGCAGGTACGCCTTCCGCTGGCGCTGCCGGTGGTGCTGGAGGGCGTGCGGATTACCACGGTACAGGCGATCGGTCTCACGGCCGTGGCGGCACTGATCGGTGCCGGGGGACTGGGAACCTTCATCTTCCAGGGCCTGGGCCAGGCGGCGATGGATCTGGTGCTGCTCGGTGCGCTACCCATCATAGGGCTTGCCCTGGTCGCCGATGCGCTGCTGGGCGCGCTGGCCGAACGACTTCGCCACGGAGGAACCCCATGATCGAACTCTTCGATGTCACCAAGCGTTTCGGCAGCGAGACTGCCGTGGACGGCATCTCGCTGCGGGTCGAGAAGGGAGAGTTCTGCGCCCTGGTCGGTACCTCAGGCTGCGGCAAGTCGACCACGCTGCGCATGATCAACCGGCTGATCGAGCATAGCGAGGGTGAGATTCATCTCGACGGCCAGCCGGTGCGGTCCTTCAATGAGGAACTGCTGCGACGACGCATCGGCTACGTGATTCAGAATACCGGTCTCTTCCCGCACTGGACCGTGGCACGCAATATCGGGTTGGTCCCACGGCTGCTCAAGTGGCCGCGGGGGAAGATCCAGGAGCGCACCGATGAGCTGTTGGGCCTGCTGGGGCTGCCGCGTGAGGAGTTTGCCGACAAGTACCCCCATCAACTGTCGGGCGGACAGGCGCAGCGAGTGGGCGTGGCCCGGGCGCTGGCTGCCGACCCCGAGATCCTGCTCATGGACGAGCCCTTCGGTGCCCTGGACCCGATTACCCGTCAAACGCTGCAACGTGAGTTGCAGGACCTCCAGGCGCGCCTGAACAAGACCGTGGTCTTCGTGACCCATGACATGGATGAAGCCCTGGCCCTGGCCGATCGCCTGGTGGTAATGCACCAGGGGCGTATCGTCCAGCAGGGGCGTCCCATCGACCTGCTGCATGATCCCGTCGATGCCTTCGTCGAGTCCCTGCTGGGCGGTATGGATCGAGGGCTCAAGGAGGCGTCATTGACACGCGTCAGCGAGCGCATGGCACCCTTCGGCCCGCGGCTGCTGGCCAGTGAGCGCATTCCCTATCGGGCGCCGCTCAGCCAGGCGCTGTCGGTGATGCTGTGGCACCGGGTGGAGCGCCTCACGGTGGTCGATGACGAGGACATCCCCATCGGCGAGCTGTCGTTGCGGCGGCTGCTGGGTGCCAAGCCGTCATGAACGAAAGCGATATCCTGCCGGTGCCGCGGGGCCATGCCAGCCGTGGAATTGCGCTATGGCGGCACTGGAGCGTGCCGCTGATCTGGCTGGCGCTGCTGCTGGCACTCACCTTCGGCATGTCGCAGCTCGAGGCGTTCTTGCGGCTGATCGAACCCGATACCCGGCAGGTGCTGTATCAGCGTACGAGCCTGTCCGCCCTGCTGGGCCAGCATGTGTTCGTGGTGGCCGTGGCGTCGCTGCTGGCCATCCTGCTGGGCGTGGGTGCCGCCATCGCCGTGACGCGGCCGGCGGGCCGCGACTTCCTGCCCCTGGTCGCCCAGGTCGCCTCCATCGGGCAGACGTTTCCCCCGGTGGCCGTCCTCGCACTGGCGGTGCCAGCGCTAGGGTACGGCACCTTGCCGATCATCGTGGCGCTGCTTCTCTACGGCCTGCTGCCCATCGTGCGCAACACCCTGGCGGGCATCTCGGGCATCGACCCCAGGGTCCACGAGGCGGCCCGGGGTATGGGCATGACACGAGGCCAGATTCTACGACAGGTCGAGCTGCCGCTGGCGGCACCGGTGATTCTCGCCGGCATCCGCACCTCCGTCACCATCAATATCGCCACGGCTGCCATCGGTGCCACGGTGGGTGCGAGCAACCTGGGCGACCCCATCATCTCCGGCATCGTCAACGGCAACACCGCCTATATCGTGCAGGGGGCCCTGCTGATCGGGCTGCTGGCGATCACCGTCGACAGTACCTTCGAGCGTCTGCTGCGCCGGCCGATGAACGGTTAGGCAGAGGCTGTCGGGCGAAACATCCATCAGGTGGTGGTGGACCCGTGCAGTGGATTCATTGGGTCATGCGCGATGGGGCTAGCAAAATAGATGCTTTTGATGGCATCTTACGTTAACGTCAACTGGCCAGCGTTGGCGCTACGCTGGAGACAACCTCTGGCAGCCGACTACATTACAGTCAACACTGCCCTCAAAAGGGGCGGTTTTCCTCCTGCCACCACCCAAGGAACAGGATGATGACAACAACATACGACGTCTATTCGCCGAGCTTCATGACCGGCGATGAATTCCAGATACCCACGTTCCGGCTCCTGCAGCAGGACGGCACGCTGTTCGACGGTGCCGAGGCCCCCGAGCTCGACAAGGAGAAGGCGCTCAAGATCTACCGCGCCATGCTCGTGACCCGCGTACTCGACGAGCGAATGCTGGCGGCCCAACGCCAGGGGCGGCTCTCCTTCTACATGCAGTGCACGGGCGAAGAGGCGGCGGTCATCGGCGCCGCAGCGGCACTGGACGATGCCGACATGATCATGGCCCAGTATCGCGAGCAGGGTGCACTGGCCTATCGCGGCTTCACCTACGACGAATTCATGAACCAGCTGTTCGGTAACGAGCTCGACTACGGCAAGGGCCGGCAGATGCCGATCCACTACGGCTCTCGAAAGCTGCACTACATGACCATCTCCTCGCCGCTGGCGACGCAGATTCCCCAGGCCACCGGCTACGCCTACGGCCAGAAGTTGGCCGGGGAGGGGCACTGCACCATCACCTTCTTCGGTGAGGGCGCGGCCTCCGAGGGCGACTTCCACGCGGCCCTCAACATGGCGTCGGTGCACAAGGTGCCGGTGATCTTCTTCTGCCGCAACAACGGCTATGCGATCTCCACGCCGGCCACCGAGCAGTTCGCCGCCGACGGCATCGCGCCTCGTGCCTTCGGCTACCGCATGCATGTCATCCGCGTCGACGGTAACGATATCCTGGCGGTCTATCGCGCCACCCAGGAGGCGCGTCGCATCGCCGTGGAGCAGAACGAGCCGGTACTGATCGAGGCCATGACCTACCGCCTGGCGGCCCACTCCTCCTCGGACGACCCTTCCGGCTACCGCTCGCGCAAGGAGGAGGAGGCCTGGCGGGAGAAGGATCCCATCCTGCGCATGCAGCGCTGGCTTCTCGACCGTGAGTGGTGGAGCGAAGAGGAAGAGAAGGCCCTGCAGGAGAGCCTGCGCCGCGAGGTGCTCGAGACCATGAAGCGCGCCGAAAAGCGGCCGCCACCGCCGCTGGAAAGCCTTGTCACCGATGTCTACGCCGACGTCACGCCGGCGCTGCAACGCCAGCTGGATGCGCTCAAGACTCACATTCGCAAGTACCCGGACGCCTACCCGAAGGGGGCGAGATCACTCGACCCGGACGTCAGCGTGTCCAGCGATGCCGCCAAGGTCAGCGACGACCAGGAAGGAGCCTGAGATGCCGAAGATGAACATGCTGCAGGCGATCAACAATGCCCTGGACATCGCCATGGCCGAGGATGACAAGGTCCTCTGTTTCGGCGAGGACGTGGGGGTCTTTGGCGGGGTGTTCCGCGCCACCAGCAACCTGCAGGAGAAGTACGGCCGCGCCCGCTGCTTCAATACCCCGCTGGTGGAGCAGGGCATCATCGGCTTCGCCAATGGCCTGGCGGCCCAGGGATCGGTGCCGGTGGCCGAGATCCAGTTTGCCGATTACATCTTTCCCGCCTTCGACCAGATCGTCAACGAGACGGCCAAGTTCCGCTACCGCTCCGGTGACCTGTTCAACGTGGGCGGCCTGACGATCCGCACGCCCTACGGCGGCGGCATTTCGGGAGGGCTCTACCACTCCCAGTCGCCCGAGGCCTATTTCGCCCACACGCCGGGGCTGAAGGTCGTGGTGCCGCGAAATCCCTACCAGGCCAAGGGGCTGCTGCTCGCGGCCATACGCGATCCCGATCCGGTGATCTTCTTCGAGCCCAAGCGCCTGTATCGCGCCTCCACCGGCGAGGTGCCGGAGAATGACTACCAGCTGCCCATCGGTGAGGCGGAGGTGACCAAGGAGGGAACCGACGTCACGGTACTGGGCTGGGGGGCCCAGATGGAACTGATCGAGAAGGCGGTGGAGATGGCCGAGAAGTCTGGCATTTCCTGCGAGATCATCGACCTGCGCTCCATCCTGCCCTGGGACGAGGACTCGGTTGTCGAGTCGGTCCTCAAGACCGGGCGCCTGGTGATCAGCCATGAGGCGACGCGAACCGGCGGCTTTGCCAGCGAAATCGCCGCCACCATACAGGAGCGCTGCTTCCTGTACCTGGAATCGCCCATCGAACGGGTGACCGGCATGGATACCCCTTTTCCGCTGACGCTGGAGAAGGAGTACATGCCGGACCACCTCAAGATCTACGAGGCCATCCGGGCCAGCGTGGATTTCTGACGATCGATATCAGGACAGGAGATGCAAGATGAGTGACTTCATGCTGCCCGATATCGGTGAAGGTATCGTGGAATGCGAGATCGTGGAATGGCGTGTCAGCGAAGGCGACGTCATCGAGGAAGACCAGCCAGTGGTCGAGGTGATGACCGACAAGGCGCTGGTGGAGATCACCGCCCCGGAAGCCGGGCGAGTCACGAAGCTTTACGTGCCCAAGGGTGAGATCGCCAAGGTCCACTCCCCGCTGTTCGCCTATGAGAGCGATGCGGAGGAGGGCGTTGGAACCAGCGGTCAGGCGGGCGCTTCCCCGGAGACAACGGTAACAGCAGAGCCCGCCCCAGCACCGACGGCATCCCCGCCGGGCTCCCCATCCGCTTCGGCGGCAATAGCCGCAACCGACTTCATCCTGCCGGATATCGGCGAGGGCATCGTCGAGTGCGAGGTGGTGGAGTGGCGAGTCGCCGAGGGGGAGCGTATCGAGGAAGACCAGCCCCTGGTCGATGTGATGACAGACAAGGCACTGGTGGAGATTACCGCGCCGGAAGCGGGGCGCGTCAGCAAGCTATACGTACCCAAGGGTGAGATTGCCAAGGTCCATGCACCGCTGTTCGCCTATGAACCGGCGGTAGTGGATAGCCCGCAGCCGGCGCCCGCTGCGCCGGAGCCATCGGCGACGCCACCCTCCGGCCATCAGCCGAGCCTGACTCCGGGGCGTCGCAGGGCTTTGGTGCGGCAACGACGGGGCGCGGTCCCTACGGGCGTATCCCGGCGAGCCCTGCCGTACGTCGACTGGTCCGCGAGCACGGCCTGTCGCTGGAGGCCATCGCCGGTTCCGGCAAGCAGGGACGGGTGCTCAAGGAGGATGTCCTGCGCCACCTCGAGCAGGGTGGTGAGTCGGTAGCGGCCACGAGTGAGCGCACAGCCAGCGCGCCCGAGAAGGCGTCGGCGCCGGCTCCGGGCGTCGAAGGCGAGGTCGTCGTCGAGCCGATCCGCGGCGTGCGTGCGGTCATGGCACGCCGGATGGTGGAGTCCGCCAGCACGATCCCGCACTTCCAGTATGGCGAGGAGATCGACGTCACCGACCTGCTGGCCCTGCGTGCCCGCCTCAAGCCCCAGGCCGAGGCTCAGGCACGCGGATGACCTGATGCCGTTCTTCATGAAGGCCATGGCCCTGGCGGTGAAGGAGTTCCCGATTCTCAATGCGCGGCTCAATGCCGAGGTCAGCGAGATCCACTACCTCCCCTCCTGCAACGTGGGCATGGCGGTGGATAGCAAGGCCGGCCTGCTGGTGCCCAACGTGAAGCACGTGGAGCGCCGTACCCTGCTCGATGTGGCCCGGGAAGTGGAGCGGCTGACCGCGGCGGCGCGAGAGGGGCGGGTGGACCAGGCCGATCTCAAGGGCGGCACCATCAGCATCTCCAATATCGGGGCGCTGGGGGGAACCTATGCAGCGCCGATCATCAACGCGCCGGAGCTTGCCATCGTCGCCATCGGCAAGACCCAGTGGCTGCCACGCTTCGATGACAACGGCGAGGTGGCAAGGCGGGCGATCATGACGATTACCTGGGCGGGGGATCATCGCGTCATCGACGGCGGCACCATTGCCCGCTTCTGCAATGCCTGGAAAGGGTATCTGGAGAATCCGGAAGCGATGCTCCTCCACCTGGCTGAGAAACGCCGGTTCATGTCGTATCGTCTTGGTGGCGGCATGGATCGGTGTCATCCTGACCAGAGGGTGAGGACCATAAGGGTGACGTATGTCCCAGGCGCCGCTGCAGCAGTTCTATATTCCGGAAGAGCAGTCGATCTACCTGCTCAGCCACGACGATGCCCGCAAGCTCAAGGAGTGGGTGGCGCTGTGCCAGGCCCAGCTGGCTCAACTGGGCTACCGGGATATCGCCCTGATCGGCAAGGGTGCCTACGGCTTCGTCTTCGCCGGGGTGACCGCCCACGACGAGGAGTACGTCTTCAAGTTCACCCGGGTCAACCTGCCCCAGCACCTTCAGGACCGACTGGAGGAGGAAGCCTTCATGCTGGAGCAGGTCGACCATCCGCGGGTGCCGAAGCTGGTGGCCTATCAGCGGGTGCGAAATCAGTCGATCCTCGTCATGCAGCGTGCGCCGGGCCTCAACCTGGAGGAGGTCTCGCTGCGCGAGGGCAGGCTCTCGCCCCGGCTGGTGGTGCGTATCGCCGGGCAGCTGGCGGATATCCTGAGTGCACTGCGGCGTGAGTCCGGTCCGGCCGGCCGACCCATCGTGCATGGCGACATCAAGCCCTCGAACCTCGTCTTCGATGCACGCAACGAGGATATCGCGTTGATCGACTGGGGTTCCTCGGTATTCGCCCAGCTCGATGCCAACCAGCAGTTCGTGGCGGCCAACGTCATGGAACTGATGTCGGACAATCTCCAACAGACCAACGCCCGCCTGGGCGACGTCTACTTCATCGGTGAAGAGCAGCTCAACGGGGCGCTCTCCTCGCCGCGCTTCGACGAGCAGGGCACGGCGGGCACCCTCTACGCCCTGGCGTCTGCCCAGTCCTGCCGCTTCGGCCATCGTGCGATACCGGCCACCTCTCTGGGCCTGCCCATGGAGTTCGCCCGCATGCTCGACGGCATGCTCGACCCCGACCCCCGGGTGCGACTGCGTGCCGGCGACCATTTCATCCGCGAGATGCCAAGCTCTCACGCCTGGTCATGATCGACCTGCCCGAACCGCCGGAAGCGGCCCTGGTGCCCACCTGGTTGCGCCCCTCCAGTCGCGAGATCGATACCGTGGTCTATAGTTCGCGCAAGGCCTTCCTGCGCGAGGAGGGGGCGCCGGAGACCCTCAATGACGTCAACGACGTCCAGCTCGACCGCTACTACAAGAACTTCATGCAGGGCATGGGGGAAACGGAGAAGGCGTTTCTCGCCGCCGTCAGCCGGCTGGGGAAGTATCCCGTGGTCGGCGGGCTGGCCGTGCGCTGGGAAGCCGAGGGCGTCTACATCGACACCTCACTCAACCTGCACGACGCGGAACTCAAGTCCGCCTTCGTGGCGGCGGTCAACAATATGGTCAACCTCGCCCGGGCGATCTATCGCCAGGGCATCTTCAAGAGCTGCCTGTTCAATGCCCGCGACACCTTGCACCTGGACCGGGAGGGGCCGGATCGTCCCTTCGTGGTCGAACCGGGCATGGTCCTGCGCTATGACGTCAGCGCCATGCCCGAACTGGAAGACCGAAGCCGCCTGCACAGCTACTTCGAGGATGGCCCAGACCCGGAGGAGTTCCTGGTGCTGCCCGAGGAGATCATCGCTTCATTGGAGGCGCTCAACGAGATCCACCATACCGGCATGATCATCTTCGAGGCACTGCCGCAGCACCTGAAGATCCACAGCTATTATCGACTCCTGGATCCCTCGCGGGAGACGGAATTCCGCCAGCGTCTGGACGATATCCTGTCGGCGGTGGGCCTGATCGAAGGGCTGGGGGTGTCCGGCTTCATGAAGATGCCCTACAAGGACACCCGGTTCTTCGCCCATGTGGAGCGTCAGCCGGAGCGCTACTATCCCCGGGACCCACGGCTGGCGCAACGCGATGCAAGCGCCGCGTTGCGCCAGTCCCCGGCCGATTGAGCCTCAGCGGGTCATTGCCTGGGGCAGGTAGAGGGCGATTTCGGGGAAGATGTACAGCAGTGCGATGGACAGCATCATCAACAGGAAGAAGGGCAGGGTCGCCTTGGTGATGGTGACGATATCCTTGCCGGTCAGCCCCTGGATCACGAACAGATTGAAACCCACCGGCGGGGTGATCTGCGACATTTCCACCACGACGACCAGGTAGATGCCGAACCAGATCAGGTCGAAGCCCGCGGCGTTGACCAGGGGCATCAGGATGGCCGTTACCAGCAAGATCAGCGAAATGCCGTCGAGGAAGCAGCCCATTATCAGCAGCAGCAGGGTCAGGGCCACCAATAGCATGGTGGGTGACAGCCCCATCTCGCCGATGGCCCGGGCCAGTTGCATGGGCACCTGGGTGAAGCCCATGGCCGAGGTGAGGAACGAGGCACCGGCAATGATGAAGGCGATCATGCAGGCGGTACGGACCGCCGCAAAGAGCGATGCCTTGAAGGTGCCAAGGCCGAAGCTGCCGGTGCAGCGTGCGATCACGATGGAGAGCACCACGCCGACGGCTGCGGCCTCGGTGGGCGAGGCCAGGCCGCCGTAGATGGACACTATGATACCGCCGATCAGCAGCAGGACCGGTATCAGCGACAACGTATGGCGAAGCTTCTCGGCCAGGGGCATTGACGACTCGTCGTCTCCGGTCAGGCCCTGGCGGTTGCCCTTCATCAGCGACCAGAGGATCAGGTAGCCCATGAACAGGGCCAGGATCATCAGGCCCGGGCCGATGCCCGCCATGAACAGCCGTGAGATCGACTGCTCGGTCACCACGCCATAGACGATCAGGACAATGGAGGGCGGGATCAGCAGGCCAAGGGTGGAGGCGCTGGCCAGTGTGCCGATCGCCATGCCGCTGTCATAGCCGCGACGCTCGAGTTCGGGCAGGGTCATCTTGCCCACGGTGGCGCAGGTGGCCGCCGACGAGCCGCAGACCGCCGCGAACATGCCGCTGCCGATGATGTTGGTGTGCAGCAGCCGGCCGGGGAGGCGGTTTAGCCAGGGCGAGAGACCGCGGAACATGCTGTCGGCCAGCCCCGAGCGGAACAGTATCTCGCCCATCCAGATGAACATGGGCAGGGCGGTCAGGTCCCAGCCGTAGCTGGCGCCCCAGAAGTCCGATGCCAGGATCGGGCCCGGCGCAAAGGGGCTGAAGAAGGCCAGCGCCACCCAGGCGGTACCGATCAGTGCAAAGGCGATCCAGACGCCGCTGCCCAGAAGCAGTGCCAGCGTGAATATGGTAGCCAGACTCAATGTCAGCACGAGAGTATCTCCGAGAGAGGATAGAGGTCGGGCTCAGCGTTTCTCGCTGTCGTTGATGGCCGTCGCTTCGCGAAAGCTCGAGGGGTCACGGGCGGCGATGCGCAAGGCGATGATCAGCGCCTCAAGCAGAGCGAGGCAGAGCAGCCCCACGCCGGTTGCCAGGACGGTCTGCGGAATCCAGAGGGGAATCGCCAGGAAGCCTGAAGAGACATCGTTGAACGCGAGGCTCTCCCTGGCCAGTTCGATCAGTCCATAGCCCAGCAGCAGGCTGAGGACCAGGGCGACCAGCAACCCGAAGACCTCGAACCAGACGCGAATGGCAGAGGGGAGTCGCGAGATCAGCAGTGTCACGCGGATGTGGGCATGATGAACGAAGGTATAGGCGAGGCCGAGAAACGTCGCGCCAACCAGCAGGTAGGAGGCGATCTCCGAAACCCCGGTAATGCTGATGCCGGTTCGTCGCAGGCCAATCAGAACCAGGCCGGCATCCATGAGTCTGAAGGTGACCTGCAGCGAGATCAGGACGCAGATAGTGACCATGCAGGCCGCCGCCCCCCAGGCCCCAAGGCGGTAGAGTTTGTCGAACTTGAATGTCATGGCTTGGCCTCACGGCATGCTCGAGGGGAGGGCGCGACGGGCTGCCGCCGCGCCATCGTGGTCAGGCTTCAGTTATCAAGCTGGTTGCGATACTCCTCGAGTACCTGCTTGGCCGAGTCATCGGCGCGCTCTTCCCAGTCGCTGAAAAGCCTGTCGCCAGCTGCCTGCAGTGCGGCTGCCACCTCATCGTTCGGCGTGGCCACGGTGATACCGTTTTCCTGCAGGGCCTCGGTGCTTGCCTGGTTGTCATCTCGGCTCATCTGCCAGCCGCGCTCCTCGGCACGGGCGGCTGCTTCGAGGACCGCCTCCTGGGTCGCCTCATCCAGGCGGTCGAAGGCGCGCTGGTTGATGAAGACGATATTCTTGGGCAACCACAGGTTGGCGTCGGTGTAATGGGAGACGTAATCCCAGGCGGTCATGGCATTGCCGGTAGAGGTCGAGGTGATCATGGCATCCACCCGCCCGGTGCTGAAGGCGGTGGGGATGTCGGACTCCTCGGTTTCGGTGGGGTTGCCGCCCAGGTAGTTCACGAAGCGCTGGGTATTGATGTTGGGTGCCCGGACCCGCAGGCCCTCGAACTGCTCTTCACTGTTCAGTTCGAAGTCGGTATAGATACCCTGGGATGGCCAGGCCACGGCGTAGAGGGGCATCAAGCCCTGGTTGGCGAACAGCTCGGTGATCAGTGGCCTGGTGGCTTCCCAGAGGGCAAAGGCCTCGTCGTAGCTGCCTGCCACCCCCGGCAGGGTATCGACTTCGAAGATCGGGTCTTCGTTGGAGAGAACCGAGAGGAAGACCTCGCCCGCCTCGATGGTGCCGCGCCGTACCGACGGCTTGATTTCACCGTGGGCGACCAGGGACCCGCCACTGTGCACATTGATGCGTAGTTCGCCGTCGGTGGCCTCTGCCACGTCCTCGGCGAATTGCTTGACGTTCTTGGTATGGAAGCTGGCATCGCCATAGGGGGTCGCCATGGTCCATTCCGCTGCCTGTGCAGTGGCTGCGAAGCCGAAGGCGGCCGCCAGCATCACGGGGGTTGCTATCGTCTTGTGCATGGTAAAGACCTCTTGTTCATTTTGATTGTCGTATTGTTGCCTACGGGTGAGTCGTGGGGTATTGCGGCCGCACCCAACGGCCTTCGAAATCAGTGGATTCCATCTCATCCTGGCGCCGTTTCTCATAGCCTTCGGCACATGCCTGTGCCAGCCGGGCCACGCCGCGGCAGAATCGTGGATGGTTGGCGGTGCGCCATATCACATCATAGTGCATGTCCGGTAACGGCCTAGGAAGGGCGATGCGGTAGAGCTCCCCGCTTTGCCACTGGTCCAGCACCGTGGTGACGGGCAGCGCGCCAATTCCCAAGCCTTCCATGGTCATTCGCGCGATGGTCATCAGCGTACTGACGCTGTGTATCTGCGGTTGTTTCAGCTTCTCTCGGGCCAGGTACTGAATGAGTTCTTCATAGGGCCTGGCCTTCTTGCCAAAGGAGATGAAGGGAAGCGTTCTCATCCATTGGCGTGAATTGTCCAGCAGCAGCTCGGCGTGGACAGGGGCAATGAACATTCCCATTTCATAGGGGCTGAGAGGCAAGCTATCTATGCGGTCCTCTGCAAGATATCCGTTCATTGCCAACAGGATATCCAGTTCATTCTTGTCGAGCCGGTCATTCAATGCAGGTGAATAATCGACGGTCAGTTCGATGATCAGGTCCGGGTACTTGTCGGTCAGCCGGCGCATGAAATCCGGCAGCCAGCTATGGGCGATGGTCTCGATGGTTCCGACGCGCAAGGGGGCTGAAAAGGTCTCCTCGCTGTCGAACAGCTGCATCGCCTCATCGCGCTGATGCAGCATGCGCTCGGCATGGAGAAAGAATTCCCGGCCGCGCATCGTGGGTTGAATGGGGCGGGCCGAGCGCTCCAGAAGCCGTTGGCCCACGGTCGATTCGAGGCGCGAGATCCGCTCGGAAACCGAGGGCTGGGTCAGGTGCAGATGCGAAGCGGCCTTGCGAAAAGACCCCAGACGCACTGCCCAGACGAAAGCCTCGAGTTCCTTGAAATCGAGCACCCGATGGCCTCGTCAGTGCTTCTTGAACAGCTGGCTCTCCCGATCCTTGAACGCCTTGAACTCCAGGCGTTGCCGGAGGGATCGTAGAAGAACATGGTGGCCTGCTCGCCGGGCTCACCCTTGAAACGGATATAGGGCGCTATCTCGAAGCGCACCCCGTGGGCCTTGAGCTTGCTGGCGAGCGCCTCCCAGGCCTCCATTTCCAGCACCACGCCGAAATGCGGTACCGGCACGCCGTGCCCATCGACAGGGTTGGTATGGCTGGCGACAGGGGCGTCCTTGAGGGCCGGGTTGAGGTGACAGACGAACTGGTGTCCGAACAGGTTGAAATCGACCCAGCTATCCGAGGATCGACCTCGGGGCAGCCCAGGAAGTCGCCGTAGAATGACCTCGCTTCATCAATATCTCGGACCTGAACGGCCAGGTGGAAAGGATCGGAAACAGACATGTGGCCTCCTGAATTCTTGTCGTTATGCTGGTGCATCCTTTTTAGATTGATAATCCTCCAGACAGCTGTCGTCAACCGTTTTTGTAAATAATATCAGTTTGATAGGAGGTGCCGATAAAGAATATCGGAAAAAACGATTGGCACCTCAAAAGGCCTGTCCATATAGTGATTAAACCAAGCAATAGATATTGACTCGTCATAATAAAAGGAATCGTCATGATCATGCCCTTGCTCAATTGCGACATGGGGGAAAGCTTCGGCAACTGGACCCTGGGCATGGATGGGGACGTGATGCCCTTCGTGGATTGCGCCAATGTCGCCTGCGGCTTTCATGCCTCGGACCCTCATGTCATGCGCCGCACCGTGGCATTGGCTGCCCGGCACAACGTCAAGGTCGGCGCGCATCCGGCGTATCCCGACCTGATGGGATTCGGCCGCCGCTCGATGGCCTGCACGCCCGCCGAAGTCGAGGACATGGTGTTGTACCAGATGGGCGCCCTGGCTGGGCTCTGCCGGGCGGAAGGTGCCGCCATCCAGTACGTCAAGCCCCATGGCGCCCTCTACAATGACATGGCGCGGGATCCCGAGCTGCTGAAGGGGGTGATGCGGGCGGTGCTTGCCTATGACCCCAGCCTGCCCTTGATGGTGATGGCAACGGCCGATCCCGGACCATTCCAGGCGCTGGCCGAAGAAATGGGAATCTCGATCTGGTTCGAGACCTTTGCCGATCGCGCCTACGATGCCCAGGGGCACCTTGTCTCACGTCGCTGCCCAACGCCGTGCACCATGATGAAGCCACCATCGTGGCCCAGGCGGTGGCGCTGGCCAAGGGCGCGGCCTTGACGGCCAGCGACGGCTCCGCCCTGAAGCTGCCCTGCGATACGATTTGCGTGCACGGGGACAATCCCGAGTCGGTGGCGGCCGTGCGGGCGATCCGCGAGGCGTTTCACCGTCTGGAGTCCGCGTGAGGGCAAGTATCGAGACGACGGCCATGGACGTGTTGATGATACGGCTCTTCGATACCATCGAAGAGTCCAACATGGCGTGGATCATCGGCGCCGACCGGGCCCTGCGTGACGCCTTCGACAAGACCCTGGTCGACCTGGTGCCGTCCTATACCACCCTGATGCTCCACTATGACTGTCGCGTACTGTCGCATGGTGAAGCCCATGGGCGTATTCGAGAGGCACTGGAATACCTGCAGCCCGCTGACACCCAGGCGGGACAACGCCACGAGATTCCCGTGTGGTATGACGAGAGTGTCGGCCCCGAACTCCACCGTGTGGCTGAGCGGGCAGGGATATCTATCGAAACGCTGATACAGCGCCACTGCGACCACGACTACTGCGTCTTTGCCCTGGGCTTCGCCCCGGGATACGGTTTCATGGGGCTGGTGGAGGAGGCGCTTGCCACGCCGCGACTGGAGACGCCACGACGCAAGGTCGCCGCCGGCAGCGTTGGCATTGCGGGGCGTCAGACCGCCATCTACCCGCTGCCATCGCCCGGTGGCTGGAATATCCTTGGGCGTACCGCGGTGCCCCTGTTTGAGCATGCCCGGCGCGGCGATCCCCTGCTCAAGCCGGGAGATCGGGTGCGTTTCCTCGCCGTCTCCCGTGACGAGTTCGAGGCGCAGGGAGGCGATACCACACCGCTGGAGGAGCGGCCATGAGCGACACGATCACCGAGGGCGTGCGTGTCATCCAGGCCGGCCCCCTTGCCATGATCGAGGATGGCGGTCGCATGGGAGTGCGCCATCTCGGCGTGACCCAGAGCGGCGCCGCCGACTGGGTCTCGCTCTATTGGGCCAATTGGCTGCTGGGCAATGCCCCTGACAGCGCGGCCCTTGAAATCGTGGTGGGAGGCGGCTTGACCCTCGAGGTCGAGCGCGCCACGCGACTGGCGCTGGTTGGCGCCGATCTCGATGCGCGGCTCGATGATGCGCCGCTCGCCCCCGGCAAGAGCTTCGCGGTGCGCGAGGGGCAGCGGCTGGTCTTCAGGCAGCCCCGGGATGGGCTGCGCAGCTACCTTGCCTTTCCCGGTGGGCTGGAGGCGCCTGAGGTGCTGGGCAGCCGCAGCACCACGCCGCGGGAACGGCTCGGTGGACTGCATGGTGATGGTCAGCCGCTCAAGGCCGGGGATCGCCTTGCCTGGCGGGGAGAGCCGGTAGGCGAGCGAGGGATTCCGGCGGGGCTGCTGCCTTCCATGCCTCGACCGGGCTGTCGACTGGCGCTGGTGCCCGGCGCCCAGATCGGCGCATTTACCGGAACAAGCCTGTACGCCGCTTTCAATGCCGACTGGCGGGTCGATGATCGCGCCGACCGCATGGGGGTTCGGCTGCGGGGGCCGCAGCTGATATCTCGCCTGGGAAGCATGATTTCCGAGGGGATTCCGCTAGGGGCGGTCCAGGTGCCGCCGGACGGCCAGCCGATCATTCTGCTCAACGATCGTCAGACGATCGGAGGCTACCCCCGTCTGGGGGCCCTGACGCCTCTCGCCGCGGCCATGCTGACCCAGTGCCTGCCGGGACAGGAGGTCAGGCTGGAGGCCGTTGCGCGCGAACGGGCGGTCGCCGACTACCGGAGATTCCTGCGCAACTTCAGTGGCGTCGGCTCCCCGCCGCGCTGATCCTCAGGCGCCGAGTCCACTTTCCCGCAGCAGCTGATCCAGGCTGGTCTCGCTGGTTCTGGCTGGTTGCCTGGCGGCACTCTCCATATGTAGCTGGGTCTCCAGGTCGTTCATGCCGATGCCGACGCAGCGCTCGATAAGCTCAGTCTTGCTCAGGCCTGTTTGCCGGCAGAGATGCTCGAGCCGGGTCTCGGTATCGCGGGGAAGTCGCAGTAGATGTGGCATGGCATCATCGCTCCATTGTCCCGTCGGTCAGCATCATGCTGAGACAGGCCGGTAGACCGGTATTGGCTTAAAGATAAAAGGCGCGTGTCGCCTTGTCACCTCTTGAGCCTGTCGGTTTATGTTGCCTGTCGCCTGTGACCGCTCCGTGACCGAAGCGCGAAGAAAATGTTGCAGTGGGCTCACGTCAGGCCACGGCGCTGCATGACCTCGGTAATGATCGGCACAGGGGTCATCAGGTGTTCGCGCATCATCTCGGCGGCAGGCCCGGCCTTGCGTGCCAGGATGACATCGACCAGCGCCGCATGCTCCCGGCGCTTGCGCTCCAGGGCCGCTTCGGAAAAGACCGTCTCGCACAGCCAGAGATGACGATATCGTTCCACCTGGTCGGAAAGGCTCTCGCGGACCTGCAGCAGGTGGGGAGAGCGGCAGCCGCTGGCAATGGCGGTATGAAAGGCCTGGTGGCGGGTATCCCAGATATCGAGCAGCTCATCGGGGGTATTGACCTCCATCACCTTTGACAGGGTATGGGCCTTGGCCAGGATCTCGGCCTCCCAGCTGTCGTCGCCGCGCTCGATGGCCAGTTTCAGGATCAGTCCCTCGAGCTGGGCGCGGGCGTCGTAGAGGTCTTCAAGCTCGGCCAGTGACATCGGTGCCACCCGGTAGCCGCGCTGACTGATGGCCACCACCAGGCGTTCGGCCACCAGTTGAGACAAGGCTTCACGCAGCGGGCCGATGCCCAGGTCGTAGCGATCCTTGAGGCGGCTCATCAGCAGCTTCTCGCCAGGCTGGAACACGCCCCGCGTAATGTCATGTTTCAGCCAGCTGTAAGCGCTGATGCCAAGGTTCTGTCGTGGGCTAGTGTCCATGATCGGTCATCCTTGCTTTTTCCGGGCATGATAACCAATCGGCATCAAGTCGGTAATGGCAGGACATTCAACAAGTGTCCTTTTTCGTAGAAAGTATCCTCGATTATAGCAAGACGTGGATATTGCTGGCACTACTCCTGTCGTGGATGCCACTCGGTCATCTGCTGCGCCGTCCATTCGACCAGCTCCTGGGCCAGCCGGTCTGCCGCCAGGCCAAACGCATCGACCACCGTGATGATGTCCGTGCCCTCTGCGGGTTGGCGCTGGGTGAAACGGCGGCTTGCCAGCAGTTGCCGGGAGCGCGTATCGATCAGTCGCACATCCAGTCGGATGACGGCATCCGGGTGGCCGCCATGGTATTCGCTCTGGAAGGCACGCAGGTCACTGGTGAGTTCCAGGTCGGCCGAGAGCGGCGTGTCGGCATGGATCAGTCGGGTGATCCTCCCATCTTCCTGGAAGGCATCGATCAGGCGATTGCGCATCAGCACGGGCGTGGCATCCGCCCACCGTGCACCCTGGTAGACCTGGGGCTGGTTGGGGGTCGGTACGACGACGATACGTGACCCGTCCAGCAGGCCGCCGGCACTGGGCATCGCCAGGCGAAGGGTGGCATCGCCTGCTGGAGCCTCGGCCTGGCGCATGCCCTCCAGGGGTTGGGCGGGTAGGTCATAGAGCCTCACAGGCTCGCTCGCGGGTATCAGGGTGCAGGCCGAAAGCAGCCCCATGGTGCTGAACGCAAGAAGCCTGGCGAAAGAGAGCCTTTTCCTCACGGTGTGAACTCCTCGACGTTGTCGCGTCCCAGCAGAAAGTCGGCCGGGTTGTCCTCGAGGCGGCGTATGACGCGGTTGAGGGTGTTGAGTGTATTGCGCAGCTCCACCGTCGCCGGGCCGAGTCCTCCAATGCCCTGAATGCCGCTTTCCAGGGCCCCCTGGTTGGCGCCGATCAGTGCTCCATCTGTTCGGCCGTGCGGGCCAGGCTGGCGGTGGTCTGGCGAGCACCGGCCATGATCTCCTCGCCCTGACCACCGAGCATGCCACCGGCCCGTTCGATGAACGCGCGTATCTCCTCAAGGGCCTCGACGCCTTCTGCGGACAGCGATTCCATTTGTGCCACCAGTCGGCTGGGGCCATCGCCGACGCGCGCTAGACTGGCAGTGGTCTGCTCCAGGTTGGCCAGGATATTCTGCACGCTGTCGGTATTTTCCTCCGACAGCAGCGCTTCGAGTCGGTCAAGCACGCGGTTGACGTTGCCAAGGATTTCCTCGCCGTCACCGAGCAGGGCGCTCAATGGCGAGGGGTCGGCGACAATGCGGGGCGGAGGCGATCCAGGCGAGGCGATCAGCAGCGGGCTCTCCGGCGTGCCGCCATGCAACTGAATCGACATGCTGCCGGTGATGTTGGCCAGCGCCAGCCGGGCACGGGTATCGTGGCGAATGGGAACACGGCTTTCGACGCGGATTTGTGCCAGCACGTTGCGGGGATCTTGCGGGTCGAGGCGCAGGTCGGTGACCTCGCCAACCCGAACGCCGCTGTACTCCACGGCGCTTCCTTCCGACAGGCCGCTGACGCTGCGATCGAAGAACACCTCATAGTGAATGTAATCCCGGTCGCTGGTGCTCTGGGTCATCCACAGTGCGAACAGCAAGCCGCCGGCCAGGGCCAGCACGGTGAACAGGCCGACTACGACATGGTGCGCTCGAGTTTCCATCACCGCTCCTCCGTTCGCTGCACGGCCTGGCTGGCCGCCCGGCCCCTGGGGCCATGAAAGTAATCGCGTATCCAGTCATCGTCAGTGGCTTCGACCGCCGCCAATTCATCGGCGACGAGAACCCGCTTGCGGGAGATCACCGCGACCCGGTCGCAGGCGGTATACAGGGTATCCAGATCGTGGGTGACCAGGAATACGCTGAAGCCCAGGGCATCGCGCAGGGTCATCAGCAACTGGTCGAAGGCCGCAGCGCCGATGGGGTCGAGGCCGGCCGTGGGTTCATCGAGGAAGAGCACCTCCGGATCCAAGGCGAGTGCTCGCGCCAGGGCGGCCCGCTTGGTCATGCCCCCGGACAGGGCGTCGGGAGCCAGCAGGGCGGCCTCCGGCGGCAGCCCCGCCAATGCCAGCTTGACCCGGGCGAGGTGCTCGGCATCGGCTCGCGACAGGCCGGCATGCTCGATCAGGGGCAGGGCCACGTTCTCCTGCAGGTTGAGGGAGGTGAACAGGGCGCCACGCTGGAACATCACGCCGAATCGGCGCTCCAGCCGGGACCGCTGGTCGGCAGGCAGGCGCTGCAGGTCCTGGCCGAAGACCCGAACGCTGCCGCCGTCCGGTTGCTTCAATCCAACGATACTGCGCAGCAGCACCGACTTGCCGGTACCCGAGCCGCCGACGACACCGAGGATCTCGCCGCGGCGGATGTCGAGGTCGAGCCCCTCGTGCACCACGTGAGCGCCGAATCGGTTGATCAGGCCGCGGACTTCGATGACGGTTGCCTCGGATCTGCTCACCAGCCCATCTCCATGAAGAACATGGCCGCCAGGGCATCAATCAGGATCACCATGAAGATAGACTGTACCACGCTCGAGGTGGTGTGCTCGCCGACGGACTGGGCGCTGCCGCTGGCCTTGAAACCCTCGAGGCAACCGATGACCGCAATCAGGAAGGCGAAGATTGGCGCCTTGCCAAGCCCCACCAGCATGTGCCGCAGGGGGATGTCACGCTGCAGGATATCGAGGAACTGCGTCAGCGGGATGTCCAGCGCCAGGACGCAGACCATGGCACCCCCCGCGATGCCGCTGAGCATGCCGATGAAGGCGAGGATCGGAAGGCTGATCATCATCGCCAGGACACGAGGCAAGACCAGCAGCTCCATGGGGCTCAGTCCCTGGGCTCGCAGGGCGTCGATCTCCTCGTTGGCCTTCATCGAACCGATCTGGGCAGTGAAGGCGCTTGCCGTTCGCCCGGCCAGCATGATGGCCGCCAGCAGCACGCCGAACTCACGCAGGAAAGAGTAGGCCACCAGATTGACGGTAAAGATGGTGGCGCCGAAGTCGCGTAGCACCGTGGCACCGAGGAAGGCCACGACAGCGCCGACCAGAAAGGTGAGCAGGGCGACAATGGGAATGGCGTTGAGCCCGGTCTGCTGAATATGGGCGACCAGGGCGGTCACACGCCACCGCCAGGGCATCAGCAGTACCGCCACCAGGCTGCTCAGGGTGAGGCCAATGAAACCGAGCAGCTGGACCTGTTGCCTTGCCAGGTTTTCGATGACTCGGCCGATCTCTCCCAGTGCAACGCCGGCAGGAGACCGGGTGCGAGGGGGGAGAGTCGCGGAGTGGGGCATGGCGCCGGCTACGGCGACCAGCAAGGCATGGCGTTCCGCAGGCTGGTCGGGCGCCCAGCTCGTCACCTCGAGCATGCGCTCCGGCCCGATCAGCTCGACCAGCAGCACCGCGCCGGAAGTATCCAGCTCACCCAGCTCCTCCAGGTCCAGGTCCTGCGTATCCGGGGCATGGCCACGACGCAGTTGCCCAATGGTTTTACGGAGTCGTTGATGGTTCGGCAACGTCCAGTCACCGGTGGCGCGAAGCCTGCCGGCATCCTGTTCCAGATTGCCGGGGCGTGGAGCGGTCTGGGGCATCGCGTGTCGCCTGTCATTCCCTGGAGTTGGCTGCAATGGCGCTGAGATATCACTATACCCTTATGCAGCAGGGGGTAACAGCTCGCGCCAGGCCAGTTCCGCCACGGTCAGGTCCTGCGACCTCCTGAACCAGCGTGCCAGTGGCTGTCGTCAGCCACCGTGCTGCAGTTCACCCAGAATCTGCTGCGCCACCTGCTTCAATCTTGGCCCCAGGTTCTCGACCAGGACCTGATGGCTGAGGCGGTGGGAGGCGCCCCCGCAGTTGATCGCCATGACTTCTGCACCATCCTCGAGGATCAGTGGGGTGGCTACCGCGCTGATCTGCGACTGCCAGTCGCCTTCGGAGAGGCAGAAGCCATGGCGGTCGTAATCCTCCTGGCTTCGCCGGATATCGGCTTCCAGGGCCGGCCAGTCGCTGCCATGAAGCTCGGCGAGCTCGGCCAGCACGGCATCGCGCCGGGCAGGGGGGAGGCCACATAGCCAGGCACGACCGATCGCCGTCGTCGCCATGGGCAGGCGTGAGCCTACGTCGAGACGCATGATCAGCGGGCCACTGCCGTGGCAGCTTTCGATATACATCATCGAAGTCTTGTCGGCGGCCCCCAGGCTGACATTGCAGTCCGTGGCCTCTGCCAGTTGCTGCATGAAGGGGCGGGCGATTTCGCGAATGCCCTGGTTGGCCAGGAAGCGGTATCCCAGAGCGAGGATGCCGGGGCCGAGACGGTACTTCTCCAGCCGGGTGTTGTGCTTCAGGTAGCCGAGCTGTGTCAGCGTATAGGTCAGCCGCGACACCGTGGGGCGTGGAATGCCGGTACGACTGGAGAGTTCGGCATTGCCCAGGTACTCCTCGCCGGCGCCGAAGGCACGAAGCAGCTCGAGTCCACGCGCCAGGGCGGTGACGAAGTTACGATCCTTGGCTGGAGCGGCCTGGTCATCATCCAGAGGGGCAGGCTTGTTCATGGGAGTTCCCTGTGGCGAGATCGTTGCGCGGAGTATCGCATATTGACCCGGGGCCGGTCCGCACGCGGCCCCGGTCCCGGAGCGTTGCCATGGGGCCTCAGGCATCAAGGCGCTCGATGATGGTCGCAATGCCCTGGCCGACGCCGATACACATGGTGACGAGCGCGTATCGGCCTCCGGTGGTTTCCAGCTGGCGCAAGGCGGTGAGCACCAGGCGGGCGCCGGACGCGCCGAGAGGATGGCCGATGGCGATGGCACCGCCATTGGCGTTGAGGCGAGTGTCGTCGGGGTCCAGTTCGAGCTGCTTGACGCAACCGAGCACCTGGACGGCGAACGCCTCGTTGATCTCGATCACGTCCATCTGGCCGAGGGTCAGCCCGGCCCGTTCCAGCGCCTTGAGGCTGGCCGGCACCGGTCCCAGCCCCATGACGCGGGGCGGTACGCCGGCCAGGGCACTG
>NZ_AZQX01000301.1:0-7373 GCF_000568385.1 Halomonas sp. BC04 | reverse complement strand
CCCCATCGGCGCCATGGCGGCGGCAGTGTGCCGCCATGCCGGCGCGCGCCATGTGGTGATCACCGACCTCAACCCCGAACGCCTGGCCCTGGCCGCTCGCCTGGGCGCCACCCGCACGGTGGACGTCCGCCACGAGAGCCTCGCCGAGGTTCAGCGTGACCTGGGCCTCAGCGAAGCTTCGACGTCGGCCTGGAGATGTCCGGCAGCCCAGCCGCTTTTCGCGACATGCTCGCCAACATGTGCCACGGCGGCAAGGTGGCGATGCTCGGCATCCCCACCGAGGATATCGCCATTGACTGGAACACGGTGATCTTCAACATGCTGACGCTGAAGGGCATCTATGGCCGTGAGATGTACGAGACCTGGTACAAGATGTCGGTCATGATCGAGTCCGGCCTCGATATATCCCCGGTGATCACCCACCGGCTGCCCTACACCGAGTTCCAGCAGGGCTTTGATGCCATGCTGTCCGGCGAAGCCAGCAAGGTCGTTCTCAACTGGGAGTCATGACATGTACGGAGCCTTTCAACAGCACCTGCAACAAGAGCTCGACGCCATCCAGGAGGCGGGCCTCTACAAGCACGAGCGGCAACTGACCACCCCCCAGGGAGCCCATGTCGGCATCAACCATGGCCGCGAAGTGCTCAACCTCTGTGCCAACAACTACCTGGGCCTGGCCCAGCACCCGGAGGTCAATGCCGCCGCCAGGGCTGGCCTCGACAAGTGGGGCTACGGCCTGGCCTCGGTGCGCTTCATCTGCGGCACCCAGAGCCTGCACAAGCAGCTGGAGAAGCGCCTCACCGAGTTTCTGGGCACCGAGGATACGATCCTTTACCCCTCCTGCTTCGATGCCAACGGCGGCCTGTTCGAGACCCTGCTCGGCGCCGAAGACGCCGTGATCTCCGACGAGCTCAACCATGCCAGCATCATCGACGGGGTGCGGCTAAGCAAGGCCAAGCGCTATCGCTACCGCAACCGCGACATGGCTGACCTGGAGGAGCAGCTCAAGGCCGCCGACCGCGACGGTGCGCGTTTCAAGCTGATTACCAGCGACGGGGTCTTCTCGATGGATGGCTATATCGCCCCCCTCGACGAGATCTGCGACCTGGCCGAACGCTACGGCGCCCTGGTGCATTTCGACGACTGCCATGCCACCGGGTTCGTCGGGGACTGCGGCCGCGGCACCCACGAGTTTCGTGGCTGCATGGACCGCGTGGATATCACCACCGGCACCCTGGGCAAGGCTCTGGGTGGCGCCAGCGGCGGCTATACCAGCGGCAAGCGCGAAATCGTCGAGCTACTGCGCCAGCGCTCGCGTCCCTACCTGTTCTCCAACACGGTGGCCCCGCCGGTGGTGGCAGGCGCCTGAAGGCGCTGCAGCTGGCCGGTGAATCCGGCGAGCTACGCGAACGGCTCAGGGAGAACACCGCACTCTTCCGCTCCGGCCTGGAATCGCTGGGCTTCGAACTGCTGCCCGGAGAGCACCCCATCGTGCCGGTGATGCTTCACGACGCCACGGTCGCCGCCCGCTTCGCCGAGGAGATGCTCAAGGAGGGCGTCTACGTGATTGCCTTCTCCTTCCCCGTGGTGCCCAAGGGTCGTGCACGCATCCGCACCCAGATGTCGGCGGCGCTGACCCGCGAGGATCTGGAGTTCGCCCTGGCCGCCTTCGAGCGGGTCAAGGAGCGGCTGGGACTTTAAGTCAAGATCCATGCAGATAAAATATTTTCCGCTACCCTCCAGTAACAGGGGCTTGGAAAATACCGCTGCCCCCTTGAACCCCACGGCACTACCCACGGTAGCACTCGCAAGGCAGTGCCGAAGGAGCAGGAGTCAACGGATTTGATACGAGCAGAAGGCGTCACCAAGATCTTCGGTTCGGCCCCGGAAACGGCGCTGCCGCTTCTGGAGGCCGGCAAGGGCAAGAGCGAGATTCAGGCCGAGACAGGTCAGGTGGTGGGGGTCCACGATGTCAGTTTTTCCGTCGAGCCCGGCGAGGTATTCGTCATCATGGGCCTCTCGGGCAGCGGCAAGTCGACCCTGATTCGCTGCATCAACCGGCTCTTCGAACCTACTGCAGGCCACATCTTCTTCCAGCATCCCGACGAGGGTGAGATCGATATTACCGGGCTCTCGGACGAGCGTCTGCGCATGCTGCGCAAACACCATATGAGCATGGTCTTCCAGAATTTCGCGCTCTTCCCCCACCGCAGCGTGCTCGACAATGTGGCCTACGGCCTGGAGGTTCAGGGCAAGGCCCGCGACGAACGCCATCGCCACGCCCAGGAGATGCTGGAGATGGTCGGGCTTGGCGACTGGGGCAAGGCCTACCCATCCGAGCTCTCCGGTGGCATGCAGCAGCGGGTCGGGCTGGCCCGGGGACTGGCCACCGACGCCAGCGTGCTGCTGATGGACGAGCCCTTCTCGGCTCTGGACCCGCTGATCAAGGTCAACATGCAGCAGGAGCTGAAGAAGATCCAGCAGCAGCTCGGCCGCACCATCCTCTTCATCACCCACGACCTGGACGAGGCCATGCGCATTGGCGATCACATCGCCATCATGGAGGAGGGGAAAATCATTCAGCTCGGCACCCCCGAGGAGATCCTGGTCAACCCGCGCACCGAGTACGTGGCCCGCTTCGTCGAGCATGCTGACCCCACCGGGTGATCACCGCCGGCACCATCGCCCTGCCATTCGACAGCCAGGCCTTCACCACGGTGAGTGAGGCCGACGGCCTGCGGTTCGTCGCCGCGGACGACCTGCCGGCACTGCACTATGGCCTGGACGACCAGGGCCGGCTGCGTGAGGCACGGCTGAACGAGCAACGCCTCGAGATCCGCTCGCTCGACGAGGCGCTCGAAAGTGAGGAGCGCGGGGCACGTCGCGAGGATCTGCTGATGTACTGTCCGCGGGAGACGGTGCTGCGTCAGGTGCTGCGCGGTCGCACCCGCACTGCACTGCCGACACTGGTGACAGATGCCGAGGACTGCGTCACGGGCCTGATCGACGAGCTCCAATTGATCCGAGGCATCCTCGAAAAGCGCGGGGTGAGCACCGACAGTGAGACGCAGCCGGCCGCAGAGGAGGCGTCATCATGAGCGAGATCCTCGAGCTGCTGCGCCAATTGATCACCGACCCTTCGGGCTGCTCGAGGCCCTGCCGGTGCGCCAGTGGATCACCGATGCGGTCAACTGGGTGGTCAGCAACTTCCGCGGCTTCTTCCGTAGCTATCTCAGTCCACCGGTGCGCGGCGCAATGGAGCTGATCCAGACAACGCTGGAAGCCATCCCGCCGGGGCTGTTCCTGGTCGGCATTTTCCTGATCGGCTGGCGAGCGGCTTCCTGGCGGGTCGGGCTGTTCAGCTTCATCGCCCTCGCCCTGGCGGGCTTCATGGGCGTCTGGAACGCCTGGTGGTGACCCTCTCGCTGGTGATCACCGCGGTGCTGTTCTGCATGCTGATCGGCCTGCCGCTGGGCATTCTCTGTTCACGCAGCGATCGCTTCGCCAAGGGCATGCGGCCGATTCTCGACATCATGCAGACCACCCCGCCCTTCGTCTATCTGGTCCCCGCCGTGATGCTGTTCGGCATCGGTAACGTGCCGGGCTGATCGCCACCATCATCTTCGCCATGCCGCCGATGATCCGCCTGACCAACCTGGGCATCCGCCAGGTGTCGACGGAATACATCGAAGCGGCCGAGGCCTTCGGCTCCACGCCACGCCAGATCCTCTGGAAGGTGCAGATCCCCCTGGCCCTGCCGACCGTGATGGCGGGACTCAACCAGACCATCATGCTGGCACTCTCGATGGTGGTGATCGCCGCCATCATCGGCGCCGGCGGACTCGGCCTGGAGGTCTACGCCGGGCTCGAGCGACTCAACATCGGCCAGGCCTTCGTCGGCGGCATCGGCATCGTGCTGCTGGCCATGGTGCTGGACCGAATCACCCAGGGACTGGGCGAGAAAGCTCCCGGCAAAGGCAAGTAGTCCCGATTGGACAATGTGAAAAGGAGGCATGTCATGCACACCACAACAACACCTCGATACACGCTGAAGCACACCGCCCTGGCACTGTCGGCGGCCTGCCTGGTGGGCCTGGGCAGCCAGGCGGCGGCAGACGTCCAGCGACCCGGCGAGGGCGTCACGGTGCAACCTGCCGTGGCCAGCTGGACCTCGGCGGTGCCGGTGAGCTGGGCCTTCGTCGAACTGCTCGAGGAACTCGGCTATGAGGTCCAGACACCCATCTCGCTCTCCAACCCGGTGGCCTACCTGGCGATCTCGGAGGGTGACGCCGACTACTGGCCCAACGGCTGGTTCCCGCTGCACTCCCCCCAACTGCCGGATAACTTCGACGAGGTTGCCACCCTCTTCGACCCACACTGCACCGCCTGCGGCATCCAGGGCTACCTGGCCGATGTTCCGTCCATCGAGGAGTACGACATCACCGGCATCAACGACTTCACCCGCGACGAGGTGAAGGCCGCCTTCGATGCCACCGGCGACGGCAAGGCCGATCTGTTCGGCTGCCCGCCGGGCTGGGGCTGCCACGAGGGCATCAACGCCATGCTCGACAAGTTCGAGCTGCGCGATCACATCAACCACGTGGACGCCGGCTACGCCGCCAACTTCGCCGAGGCGCTGTCGCGCATCCAGGCCGGTGAGCCGGCGCTCTACTACACCTGGGGGCCCAGCGCCTGGCTGCTGTCGCTGGTGCCCGGCGAGGATGTGATGTGGATCAACGCACCGGGCATCGTCGAGGATGAGGCCGAGCGCGCCGAGGGCGTTGACGGCGCGGTCAGCGATCCCATCGAGATGGGCTTCGTTGCCGCCGATATCCAGGTGGCGGCCAACAACGACTTCCTCGAAGCCAACCCGGCCGCGGCCGAGCTGTTCCGCCAGGTACGCCTGCCGCTGGAGTGGATCAGCGAGGTGGACGGTGCCATGGACGAGCAGGACCTCACCGACGATCAGGTCCGCCCGCTGGTCGCAGAATGGATCGCCGAGAACCGCGATACCGTCGACGAGTGGCTGGCAGCCGCTCGCGCCGCCGCAGACTAGCGGGGCTCGCTGCGCACGATACCGCGCAGTAACCGTCCCAGCACGTCGGAGCCGGTGAGGATGCGCTTCTCATCGGCCCAGAGCAGGATGACGTCCTCGTCGAGGACGTCATCCTGACGATGGGCGGGCCACACCTTGAAGCGGTGCAGCACTTCGCCCAGTGGAGTGGCTGGATCGTCCACCAGGATCGGCCGGTGACAGTGGGCCAGTGGCGTGAAGAGATCGGGATCGAACAGGGCCGCGCGGAGGAATGCATCGGTATCGATCACGAGCCGCGGCTCGCCGGCATCGTCCACCACCACCGCCCGGCTCTTGCCACTGACCTGCAGCGACCGCAGAAATGCGTCATGGCGGGTACGCTGGATCTCGGGAAAGATCGGTATGTCGCCATGGAAGGGCAGGACGACGATGCTGTCGGGGTCCAGCACTTCCCCCTCCCGCCCCAGGGGCACATCGTCGAGCATGAGGAAATTCATGGCACCGCGCCCCTCGACCCGGTCGATCTCGGTTTCGGTGGACTCCATGTGCAGCCGGATCAGCTGGTGCAGGTCTCGCTCTCGGAAAAAGGGAATCGCTTCCGGCCCCAGCCAGCGGTCCAGCACCCAGGCGGTAGGACGCGCCACCGGCCAAAGCAGAAGCTGGTAGAAGCGCACCATGGGCGCCAGCAGTGAAGCCATGCGCAACGCATGCCGGGAAAAGAACGCCTGGGGCAGGATCTCCGCGCAGAGGGTAATCACCACCGTGGAGAACACGAATGCCACCGCGGCGCCCATCACCGAACCAGAGAGCAACGCCAGCAGCACATTGACGGCGACGTTGCCCCAGAGGATGGTGACCAGCAGGAAGTTGGCATCCTGGCGCAGGCGATGTACCCGGCGGGCCGGTCGACTGCCCTTGCGGGCCTCGATCTCGAGTTCCAGCTTGTTGATCGAGAAGAAGGCCAGGTTGAGCCCCGAGAACATCGCCGACTGAGCCAGGCAGAGGGTAATCCCGATCCAGGTCAGCAGGGTCATCGGGGCGGTCTCTCGTGTCGAATGTCAGTTGGTCTCGTAGCCGTGCTGCACGAGCCAGTCGCGCAGGAAGGCGATTTCCTCCTCCTGGGCCTCGATGATCTCGCGGGCCAGGTCGCGGATCGCTTCGTCCTCGCCATGCACCAACACCACGTTGGCCATATCGATGGCACCCTGATGGTGGGGAATCATGCCACGGGCGAAGTCGGCATCGGCATCGCCCGTGAACTCGATCATCATGTCCTGATGCATGCGATCGTTGACCTCGCGGTAGGCCTGCACTGCGGGGTTTTCCGCGTGTTCGTCGTCCTCATCGTCTACGCCATGGGCACCATGCTCGCCATGGTGGTCATCCGCGGGCGCCGGCTCGTCATTCTCAGCACCTTCCTCGCTACCCTCGTGATCATGGTTGTGGCTCGGGCCGCCATCCACGCCATGATGCGCCTCGTCATGGTGATCCTCTTGCGGGCTTTCGGCCATCACCAGGGGACTCGCCAGCAGGGCGGCGACGAGGGCCGCGCCGGTCAGGGTGATGACGACAGAGCTATGCGTTCTTACTGCCGGGATGTGTGTCATGGCGCTCTCCTATAACATGGTCAACGCAGATATCGTAAGGCCTTGGGGTGCAACGCAGTCAAATCCCTATCGACCCTTGGCCGTTCAACCTCGACACAGAGACTATCATGGACTGGAATCCTGCCCTGATCTGGATTGCCATTGCCTTGCTGCTGGGCCTGGCGGAGCTCTCCTCCGGCGGCCTAGTGCTGTTGGCGCTGGCCGTGGCTGCCCTGTTGACCTCGGCGCTGGCCGCCATGGGACTGTCGCTGCCCTGGCAACTGCTGGGAATGGGCATCTTCTCGGGGCTGCTCGTGCCCCTGGCTATCATGGTCATTCGCCCCTGGTTCTCGCCTCGCGGCGTCGCCTACGGCACAACTGGCACCGGCGTGGAAAAGGGGCATACCTACACGACGCTGAAACGTGATTTCGATGGCGCCAGCGGGGTCAAGATAAACGGCGATTTCTACCGTCTGCGCGTCGAGGAAACCGGCGAGACCAATTTGCCTGAGGAAACACGGGTCGTCTTCAAGCGGTTCGATGGCACCACGGCCATCGTCAGCCATTGCCAGGAAGACCGGAACCAGAAACACCAGAAGGAGTAGGAGGCAACGCTTCATTCACGCCACGTTCACCAATATCCAATCCCCTCAAAGACCTATCAATACGTCCTCATCAAGACGAACTCGTCAACACAAGGAGCAGTAAATCGTGAATATGGATCTTCCTATCAGCCCAGGGCTGTTACTCAC